>CALWJT010000004.1 GCA_944381075.1 uncultured Clostridia bacterium | reverse complement strand
GCATTTTTATAAAGCGCCCTCGCAAGCGCTATTTTTTGCGCTTCTCCGCCTGAGACCTCCACGCCTTCTTTATCGAAATCTTTATACAAATAGGTTCCCAAGCACTTTGGCATAGCGGAAAGACGCGCCCCAAATCCGGATGTTATCAGACAGTCGCTCGCTTTTTCCGCATCGTATTCTGCTCTTGCCGCTACATTCTGCCCGAGACTGAAAGAAAACAGCTTAAAATCCTGAAATACCACCGAAAAAGCGACAGCACCACAGGTCTTTGATTTCAAAGACCTGTGGTGCTGTCATTGCTATGGCGTCCCTGGGCGGATTCGAACCGCCGGCCTTTCGCTTAGGAGGCGAACGCTCTATCCTGCTGAGCTACAAGGACATATCCGCCGAATGACGGCGGCGTTGATATTTATTTTTTCAAAGAAGACGGCTCCTCCCCGGCCTCCTCCTTCTGCGGCTGCGCCGCAGAAAGGGGCTCCGATTCATCGGATGCGTCCCGTTTTTCCTTGTACGCAGCGATTTCTTCCTCCGTGATACAAGGCAGCTCTTCTGTGAATACCGATTCCCGCCCGGCGCTGTCCTGCCGGTGCCCGGCACCGCGGCGCGCCCTGCGCGCCTCTTCCTCCCGATATATCTCGCGTCCCGCCTCCGTCGAGCAGTAATCATAGGCGTCCGTGGCAAGCCCCTTCTTCGCAAGTCTGCGGTTGACCGCCGAATACAAAATGGTATAAAGGATTGCAAAAACCGGAACGCCGATAATCAGTCCCCAGAAGCCGAGAAGTCCTGTCATCACAATAATAGCGGTAAACATGAAAACCGACGAAGCCTCAACACCGGTCCGAACGACCCTCGGACGAATCATTTTCTTATTGACCAAATGGAGGACCAGCATAAACAAGCCAAACCAAATCACCTGAATCGGGTCAGCAAGCAAAATGATCAGGGCTCCGGCGATCGTGCCGAGCAGCGGACCGAAAACCGGCACTATGCAGGCGATGCCGACGACAGCGCTGACCAAAGGATAATACGGGATCCCGATAATGAACGTACAGATAAGACACAGCGTTCCGATGATCAGGGCATCGGCAAGCTGGCCTTTGATGAATCCGCCGAACTTCTTGTCGGCAAGATTGACGCCTTTTGCAACAGACGAATACCGCTTTCTGTTCAAAAGCGCCCGTCCAACTTTCTTCACCTGCGCAATCAGTCTTTCCTTTACGAGAAGGAAATAGACCGCAAGGATGATCCCAAGGAAAATATCCATGACGATCCCGACAAGAGAGCCCGCGACCGCCGTGACATCCGGCACGATGGTACTGATACTCGTATAGATGCGGTCCAAAAGCTCCACGGCATATTCCGTAATGGTATCGATGTATCCGGCAAGCGCGCCGCCTCCCTCTGACAGGCCGAGAAGCCATTCCTTGACCGTTTCAAGATAGAGGCTCGACATGTTCTGCAGGTCCGCCCATCCGCGGAACACCTGCGGGACAATCCGCCATAAATACAGCAGAGCGACAAGAACTACGACCAAAAGCGCACAGAGCACGGACATCACGCGCCTTAGCCGGTATTTTCCCTTGCGGTTCAGCCAGCCGAAAACGGCCCGTTCAAAAAAACCGACAAGGGGCGAAAGCAGATACGTGATAAGGATCCCATAAAAAACCGGATTAAAGACAGAGAGGATTTTTCCCGCATAATGACAGAACTTCTGAAAATCAAGGATGAGAAAAACACACAGCACGACGCAGAAGATCACAATCGCCGCATAACACGCAATCGTGGAATATTTCTTGTTCCAGTCGATCTTCACGCTTCCCGATCCTCCTTCAAACGAAGCTTTCCGCAGCCTTTGATCCCATCCAATCCGACATTATACTATATGATAACACTGTGCGGCCGGTTTCGTCAAGCAGAAAATTTTATCCGGAAAGGATTTTTCATGATTTTAATCAAAATTTAATAAAACGAAGATCAGGTGCCGCGCCATAGGCGCGGCGCCTGACCGATTTTCTCCGAAGGACAGCCTTATCCGTTCTTCACCTCTATGCTCCCGAAAGCACAGTCGAACTGGCATTTCACGGTGACATTTCCCTGCGAGCTGTTTTTGATAGAGGCGAAAGCGGCGCTGTTCACCGATTCCGCCTTGATGCCGGGCGGGAGAAGGACCTTTACCTCCCCGAAATTCGCGCGTACCGCAAGCGAGGCGTCCTCCGCAAAGACCGCACCGGAAAAGTCGAGCGTCAGCGAGCCGAACGAAATGCCGTACCCGCAGGCATGGACGGTCTTGCCGGAAAAGCACAGCGCTTCCGACGCAAAGGTATAGCTGACAAATTTCCCGTCCGAAGCCGGATCCCCGTCGGATCCTGCCTCCCCAAAGGAGGAGACGTGCCGGTTCCCTTTTATCACACTGAAGATCAGCTTCCCGCCAAAAAGGATCACGGCAAGGGCAAACGCCACAAGCCACAGATTGACGAAATCCGGGATCATCCCGTTGCTCTTCAGGACCACGGCTCCGAAAATCAGCATGCCGAGCACGTTGACGACGTTCGGCCCATCCCCGACGACGGAAACAAGAAAGCAGATCATCAAGAGCGCAGCCCACCATCCAGGGAAAAAGACGCTGAAATCCCACAGGTCAACAGCATTTCCGAGCCATGCGACGCCAAGGGCGAGAAGAATCAGCCCGATGATGATTTTTTTCGCTTTCTGCCGGTTCATATTATCCCTCTCTTTCCGGGAAAAATCTTCGTTTTATACGGTATTCCGGATATTTTCTCTCTTTTTCTTTCGGTTCATGACGACAATACATACGATGATAATCGCCACGACGACGGCGGCAACCGCGATCCAAAAGCCGACGGAAAGGCCGCCCACGCTGATGGAGATCCAAAGATCGTCCAGCAGCTTATTGGTTTCATCGGATAGATTGACAAATTTTTCCGTCCTTGAAATTATATCCTCGCTCGGATAAGCATATTCACTTGCCGCAAGTTCGGGGTCCATCAAATTTCTCGCCGCGTCGATCGGCGTCGAATATCCGGTGGCGCCGCAGTTTTCCGCAGAAATCTTCGGCTCGCACATGAAGTTGATGAACATCTCTGCGGCTTCCTTGTTTTTGCAGCCCTTCGGGATGCACATCGCATCGACAAAGAAGTTGGAGCCCTCCTTCGGGAAGCAGAACGCGAGGTTCTCATTCTGCTCGTGCATGGTGATGAAATCGCCGGCATAATACGGAGCGACCCATGCGTTTTCCTCTTCCATCTTGTCAAAGATCTGATCCATGACATATGCCTGGACAAGCGGCTTCTGTTCCTTCAGCAATTCCGCCGCCTCGTTGATTTCCTCCTCATTTTCCGTATTTACGGAATAGCCGAGCTTCTCGAGCGCGATCGCAAACGCATCGCGGGAATTGTCAAACATCAGGATCTTTCCGGCATAATCCTCGTCCCAGAGGATATCCCAGCTGTCAACGGTCTTGGTCACATACTTCGTATTATAAATGATGCCGACCGTCCCCCATGTATAGGGAACGCTGTATTCGAGCGTCGGGTCGTATTCGACGTCGCTCTTGAACGTATCGCTCACATATTTTTCAAAATTGGGAATATTGGAAAAGTCCAGCTTCTCCAACATATCTTTGTCAATCATACGGGAAATCATGTAGTCCGACGGGATGATCACGTCATAGTAGGCGCTTCCGCTCTGCAGCTTGGAATAGAGCGCCTCGTTCGTATCGAAGGTAGTATATTCCACATCGATCCCCGTCAGCTCCTCAAAGATTTTGATGACATCCTCGGACCCTTCCGTTCCGTCGGCGATATACTCGCCCCAGTTGTAGACGTAAAGCTTGATCCCCTGCCCCTTGAACTTGGAATAGTATTCCTCGTCGAACGCATACGGGTCGGTATCGCCCGCCGTATCCTGCGCAAAAAGGGAAACGGGGACAGAAGCAAGCAGCACGGCACAAAGAAGAATGGCAAAGATTTTTTTCATTTTTCGGCTAAAATTCCTTTCTGAAAATATATAAAATTTTTGAAATGAGGGCTTTTACAGCCTCATCATTTTCTTTTCTCTTGCGCGTTCCGCCTTGATGGAGCGCACATTCACCACGAGCAGGACCAGCAGCACCAGCACGAACATGATCGTGGAGAGCGCATTGATCTCCGGGCTGACACGCTTTTTCACCATGGAATAGATCGTGATAGACAGCGTCTGCACGTTGCCCGCCGTAAAATAACTGACAACAAAGTCATCAAGCGAATAGGTAAATGCCATGAGAAATCCCGTGATGATGCCGGGCATGATCTCCGGCACGATCACCTTGAAAAAGGCACGCTGCGGATTACAGCCAAGGTCCAGCGCCGCCTCATACATATTTTTATTGATCTGCCGCAGCTTCGGCAGCACCGAAAGAAAGACCGTCGGCACACAGAACGAAACGTGCGCGATGATAAGGGAGGCAAAGCCGCCGGACAGATGGGCAAAGGAGAAAAGCAGCATCAGAGAGATCCCCATCACGATCTCGGGGCTTAGCATCGGCAGATACGTCACATTTTTGATCGCATTTTTCGCCGCCTTGTTCTTCATGGAAAACACGCCGAGCGCCGCTCCCGTTCCAAGGATCGTCGAGACGACGGATGCTGCCGCCGCTACAATCAGCGTATTGACAAGCGAGCTTAGGATCAGCTCATTGGAGAAAAGATCCTTGTACCATTGCAGGGAAAACCCATTCCATGAATATCCTTTCGTGGAATTGAACGAAAATACGATCAGAACAAAGATCGGCAGATACAAAAACAGCATCATCAGCGCGATATAGATGCCGGAGAGCGTTTTTCCTTTTTTCGTCATAAGAGCGCCTCCTCTGCATCCTCGCTGTCGAGGCGGTTGAAAATCGCCATCGTAATCAGCACGACCACCATCAGAAGAAGAGAGGTCGCCGAGCCGCAGTTCAAATCATAGGAATTCCCGAGGAACTGCGCTTCGATCAGGTCGCCGATGAGATAATTTTCGGCACCGCCGAGCATGCCGCTGATGACAAAGGTGCTCACCGCCGGTACGAATACCATCGTCGTTCCCGATATGATACCCGGCATGCTGAGCGGCAGCACGACCCTTCGGAACGTCGCGAAAAAGCCGGCGCCAAGGTCTCCCGCCGCCTCCACGAGGCTCTTGTCGATCTTCGTCATGACGGAATACAGCGGTAAAATCATGTAAGGGATATAGTTGTAGACCATACCGAGCACGACCGCGCCCGACGTATTGATAAGCTTTAAGGGAGACAGCCCGATAGAGGTGAGCAGCGAATTGATAACGCCGTTGTCCTCGAGCAGCGCCTGCCACGCATAGGTGCGCAGCAGAAAGTTCATCCACATCGGGAGCATAACGAGCATCGTCATCATTTTCTGCCGCGAAAAGGACAGCCTGGACATCGCATAAGCGAAGGGATAGGCAAACACAAGGCAGATCACTGTTGCAATCGCCGCAAGATAAATGCTTTTGACAAGCGTCGGCAGGTATGCCGCCGCCTGCTCGATGTTGTCGAACGTAAAGGCGCCCGTCCGGTCGGTAAAAGCAAAATAAATAATAAGCAAAAGAGGCAGGACCGTAAAAAGAATCATCCAAACGATATACGGATAGGAGGCCCATTTCGCATTGAGCTTGATCAATTCTCCTCGCCCCCCTCCTCAGAATCGGACGCCGTCTGGGAAGACTCCGGCGAGCGGTGCATGATATGGATGTCCTCAGGCGTGATGCGCAGCCCGATCTCCGAGCCGACGGGAGAAAAGTCCGTCGAATGGACGCGCCACGTTTTGCCAAGACATTCCACAAGCATTTCATAATGGACGCCCTTGAAGGTGACCGCCGTCACCGTGCCGCAGAGAAATTCCGCAGAAGCAGGCGTGATCTCGATATCCTCCGGACGGACGACGACCTCCACCGGCTCATCCTTGTCAAAGCCCATATCGACGCATTCATAATTTCTTCCCTCAAATTCGACAAGATAATCCGCATGCATGATGCCGGGAACGATATTGCTCTCCCCGATAAAGCTTGCCGTAAAGGCGTTGACCGGCTCGTTATAAATATCCTGAGGCGTGCCGATCTGCTGGATGATCCCGCCGTTCATGACGACGACGGTATCGCTCATGGTCAGCGCCTCTTCCTGATCGTGCGTTACATAAACAAAGGTAATGCCAAGCCGCTGCTGAATCTTTTTCAGCTCGAACTGCATCTCCTTGCGCAGCTTGAGGTCCAGCGCGCCGAGCGGCTCGTCGAGCAGCAGCACCTTGGGATTGTTCACAAGCGCGCGCGCGATGGCAACCCGCTGCTGCTGTCCGCCGGAAAGCAAATCGACACTGCGCGCCTCGAAGCCGGAAAGATTCACAAGCGCCAGCATTTCCCGCACGCGGGAGACGATCTCCTTTTCCGGCGTTTTGACGAGCCGCAGGCCGAACGCGACATTTTCAAACACGTCGAGATGCGGGAACAGCGCATATTTCTGAAAGACCGTGTTGACCTTCCTTTTATAAGGAGGAAGACTGTTGATTTTTTCTCCGAGGAAGCAGACGTCTCCCGCGTCCGGCGTCACAAAGCCGCCGATGATGCGCAGCGTCGTCGTTTTCCCGCAGCCGGAGGGCCCGAGCAGCGTGATAAATTCCTTATCGTGGATATCGAGGTTAATTCCCTTCAAGACCTGCTCGCCGTTAAAGCTTTTCGAAATATTCCGAAGCTCAATGATTTTCGTGTTTTGATCCATTTCTGCCATGCCCTTTTTTCTAAAGATTCGTGCGCCACCCCGCCTTTTCGCAGGCTGCCTGCGCACCCGGCGGGGAAACGCCCGCCAAGCCTAAAAAAATGCACGAAAAAATAATTTTTCCGTGCATTAAAAAGTGCCGTGAACGATATCAAAATCATATTTTGAAAAGGACTTTTTCCGTAGGTCCCGGATTCACAAGGGCATTATAGCAGATAATCCATCAAAATGCAAGTTTTTTTGAAAAATTTCTGAAAAAACTTTGAATTTTCTTATTTTTCCCGAATATATAGCCGCTTAAATCAAAAATCTTGTAAAAATCTCCGTTTTGTTTGGAAATCCTCTGGAATGCTCACGCCGCATTTTCAGAGGAGTCCGGTATCTTTCTCACGCGGATAAGCTCGACGGTCATATCGTCGGTACGCACCGCCGCTCCCTCGGCCGCTTCGATGATCTTTTCCGCCATGGCGCCGAGGTTGTCGGTCCACTCCTTTGAGATGAACTCGATAAACCAGGCGGGATCGCCGGTCTCGCACGCCTCGATATCGGACGCCACACCATCCGAGCAAAGCAGGATCACATCGCCGTCCGCAAGCTCGAATTCCGTCACCTCCGCGGAAACCTGCGGCACGATCCCGATGGGAAATGTCCCCGATGCGATTTTATAAAGGCGCCTGTCGCGTATCACATAAGACGGGACTGCTCCGCTTTTGATAAAGGATGCGACGCCAAGCATAAGATCGACCTCCAGAAGATCCACCGTCGCGAAGCACTCCGTACTCTTGGAACAGATGAGATTGTTCAGCATCTCGAGCGTCGTAGACTTCTTGTTGCCGCAGGCAAGCATTTTTTCAAGAAACACGCGGCACATGCGCGAGGTCAGCGCGGCGTCCTCGCCGCTGCCCATGCCGTCGCAGATGAAGCAATAGAAATAGTCGTCATAGCTTTTGACTACGGATACGCTGTCCCCGCAGACGTTTTCCCCTTTTTTTGAAATCTGCTTGCCGGCATATTCCACCGCATAGCATGCCGTGCTCTCCAGTGTCATGGCGCTCTTTCCGTTTTCCAGCATAAACTCCGGCATGCCGAACTTTACGCCGCAGACCTGCTCGCAAAGCTCTCGGATGTCGGACGGCCGCAGCGCGGTGCGCGAGATTTCCGGCCCCGTCGCAATCACATACTTTTTGCGGTCGCCGCACACCACAAGGTTCTCCGCGCGAAGCCCTGCACGCAGAAACCGGCGGCGAAGCCTGTCGGACAGGACCTTATCCACATTGAAATTGAGAGTCCCCTCAGACGCGGCATCCGCAAAGATCTGAGCCATCGCCTCGTAATCAAACGCAAAAATCTTCGTTTTGTCTTCCCGGATCGCTTCTTCCAGCATTTTTCCGGAGCAGGCGCTGATCTCCGCCGCAATCGCGTCCAGCATCGGACACTTCACCTTTGTGATGTCATAAAGCCTTTCCCTGTCGATCTTTCCGGAAGCCATCAGCCGGGAGGCAAGCCGTTCCGAGGCCTTCTCCGTCTCCAGCGTCTCCAGTCCGCGGCAGGTGCATTCATTCGGACAAAGCTCGCAGTGCCGCCGCCAGATCTGTATACATTTTTCACTGAGCGTTTCCGGACGCGGGCGCCGAAGCTTTTCGGAAAGTCCATGCAGGATAGAGGAGAGCGCATTCATAGAGCCGGCAATGCTGTCCATGCGGCGCTCCCGCTCCTCCTCGCGCCGGCGCGCGATGAGCGCGCGGCAGTCCGCGGACTCCGCCGGTACGGCCTTCATCGAAAATGACGGCAGGATCCGGAGCAACGCCGGGACGGTGATAAGAACGGACGCCGTAACGATTTCCGGCAGGAATTCCGATATGGCCTCCGTGCCTCCGAAATAAAGCCCGCCGCATACCATCACGGCAATCGAGCCTACCGCCGCGAGCAGGCTGTTCACTTCGAAGAAAATCCCCGCAATCAGTCCCGACAAAGCAAAGATGGGCGCATAGATCCCTCCGCAGGCAAGTCCGCAGAGAAGCCCCACGGCGGAGCTGCGCGTCGGCTGTCCGAGCCATCCGACATACAGCGTAATCATATAGGAAACCAGAAGCCCGATCGAAAACGTTCCGATAGAAACGCCCGCAAGAGAGAGCGCGAGGCAGAACGCCGCGGCGCCGAGCCCCGCTTCAAAGGCCGGCGTGAACCGATATTCCGGTTCAAAGAAAAAGGTCAGAAGGAAAGCAAAGGAGGCCGCGCACACCGTATTTACCGCAAGAGAAAGGATGTAGTAGACCTCCGTGCCGGCGCGGATCGCTTCGACGAGCGAAAATCCAAGAGCGAAAATCGCACAGAGCAGCACTCTTGCCGACACCGTATCCGGCAGGCGGCCCAGCTTCCGTATCCGTTTTCTTCCGTATACCGCAGCACAAAGCAAGAGCCGGAACAGGCATAGCGCGGCAGTTCCAAGCGCGAAAAGAACAAAATCCTGTCCCACCGAATAGGCAAGCGCACAGCGCAGCAGCACGCCGGCCAGCGCGAATACCGAATATTGGGGCACCGCCGCGACAAGCGCAAATCCAAGGGGATAGGCGTCAAGCGGAAACTGCGTACCGCCGAACAAAAAGCCAGTGACGAGCGTAAAGGCCGCTCCCGCCGCTTTCCGCAGGCCCGCAGTTGCGTTCTGGGGCGGTACCGCAGCACGCGGCTCTTTTGACAGTTCTAATTGCTTGATTTTTTCATCAGTCAAAGCATGATCATCCTTTCCTTTTTTAAACTTCTCTCTATCTCTGGAAAATCCTTTCCACCTTATGTACAAGCATACACGAAAAAGCAAAAAGAGAGCGTCGATTCCGTACTGTCGCAAGGGACGACTTTTCGTCTCATTGCGGCTACTTGACACGCTCTCTGTAAATTCTGTTTGACAAATGACGCTTTTTGGGATTCTTTGCGAAAACTTTTTCGGCATCGAGCGTTCTCTCGATGTCCGCAGGCCGCGCCGCATGAACCGCGGCGCAGGCCAGCAAATTTTTTCTAAGGAAGAACAGGGGCCTTACGCGGCAAGGCAGGTTTCCGATACGGTATCTTCGGAAAGCTCGCTCAACATGTTTTCAATGAAAATGCCGTAGCCCTCCGTTGGGTTGGAAACCAGCACATGCGTGACTGCTCCGATGAGCTTCCCGTTCTGAATGATCGGACTGCCGCTCATTCCCTGAACGATGCCCCCTGTTTTTTCAAGCAGAGCCTTATCCGTCACGCGGACAGAGAAATTTCTGCCGCTTGCGCTGCTGTCGATTTTGGATATCTCGATTTCATATTTTTGTCTGCCGCCGCCGTCTACCGTCGTAAAGATATAGGCCTTGCCTTCCTTTACTTCGCTCGATCTTCCGACAGGATAAAGCTCTTCCAAAAGGGCTTCCGGCAGCTCGTTGAGCACACCGTAAATGCCGGCGTCGGTATTTTTTATCAGCTTGCCCTGCTTATGCCCTGTAAAGGAGCCGCGCAGCTCTCCCGGAGCGCCCGCGCGTCCCGGCGTGATCCCTGAAAGGGAAACCTCCTCTGCGCTGCCATAGGCAAATGGCACCAGCGCGCCGCTGTCAGAATCACAGATCCCATGTCCGAGTCCGGCAAACAGCATCGTTTCCGGCTCGATAAACGTTACGGTCCCGATCCCTGCCGCGCTGTCCTTGATCCATATGCCGAGCTTGTATGCGCCGTTTTCATCCTGAATCGGCTGTATCGTCGCCGTATGCGCGAGTCCTCCGCTGCGATATTCCAGCGTAACCTGCGCACCATTTGAATTTTGAATCTTCTCGGCGAATTCGCCGACGGACCCGACACGGACGCCGTCCACCGCCGTGATCACGTCTCCTTTTCTCAAGCCCGCATCCGCCGCAGGACCGCAGTTGCCGCAAATCCCTACAATGACAACGCCGTCTGTATGAAATTTCACCCCAAAAGGAACACCCGCTGCAATCAGCTTCCTCTCGGCAATCTCCTTTGCTGTCGGCACGGCAATGTCCTCTTCGTCCGCTTCGTCCGCCGCCAAAGTGCCTAAAGAAAGTCCCGCCGCCATGATGGCGGCAAGAACCGCGCTAAAAATCGCTTTCACTTTATTTTTCATATTTTTCGCCTTTCGGCGACTTCCTCTATATTTTATAAAAACCCGCGGTGCCGCCGAGCCGCGGATTTTCCGCACGGCATTTATCCGTGCTGTTTTTAATTTGCTTATTCTGCGCTTTTTTATGTGTAACAAATTTTTTGCATCTAACCAGATATTTTGTTTTTCTATTGAAAAAGCATGAGTCCTTTGTTATAATGAAAGATGTTCCATTGAATCTAAAAAAATCATTGTCATCGAAAATTTTCGTCAAAACAACCGTTTTCGACAGAAAAGGAGCAGCCATGCGCGTCGCCATCGTCGGTTCCAGAAGTATTGAATATGATAGGTTAAAGGACAAAGCCTATGAGCTGCTTTGCCGTTTTATTCCGGCAAACGCCACGGAGATCGTGAGCGGCGGCGCCGTCGGGATCGATACGCTCGCGGAGATCTATGCAAGGCAGAATCATCTGCCCACTAAAATTTTCAAGCCCGATTACGCGAAGTACGGCAGACGCGCACCGATTGTCCGCAACGATGAGATCATTGCGTACGCGCAGTATGTGCTGGCGTTTTGGGACGGGGTCTCTCATGGGACCGCCTATACGGTAGCGGCCTGCATTCGAGAAGGCGTACCGGTAAAAATCATTTCGATAGAAGAAAAAAACAAAATCTAAAATTACCAAAAATCGCGGCTTTTTACAATAAATCACGAAATGAGTCGTGTATAATAAAGCGGAAGGGGACGGCGTCATGCAGCAAGATGAAAAATTAGAACGGCAGCTTCGTTCCTTTTCTGCGCTGGCAGGCTGCGGCTGTATGGTAACGGACGAGAGCCTCGGCATCCGCCGCGCCGAAGGCGCCTGCTGCCGGTTTTCCTGTCCCGCCAAGGAAGGGCTCGAATCCGCCTCAGGCGATGAAGGCTGCCTCTGGTCCCACCGGCGCGCGGCATACGGCGCGGAAAAATTCGGCGGGAAATATATTTATTTCTGCCCTGCCGGCTTCGTTTTCTGCATCGCGAAATTCCATACCGAGCAGGACAGCGGATATTTCCTCGCAGGCCCCTTAAATCTCTCGGAAAACGAAGAGCCTCTCTCCGGAGAGCCTGCTCCCGAAATGGACCTTTCGAGAGTCGACTGCGAGGCGTTTTCCGCATATCAGGCAGGGATCGGCTCTTTCTCGTCCCAAAAGGTGAGCGCTGTTTCCGATATGCTTGAGGTGCTCGCGCTCTCTCAAAGCGAAAACCGCAGCGATATCCGCGAAAGCGAAGAAAAGATGCACCTTCAGCAGCAGATCGGAGATTATGTGCAGAGCATCAAAAGCCGCATCATCCTCGGGATGGACAAGTATTCGCCGTATCCCTACGACAAGGAAAAGCTTCTGGTCCACGCCATCAAAACCGGCGACGAAAAGGAGGCGAACCGCTATCTCAACGAAATTCTCGGGCATATCTTTTTCGCTTCCGCAAACAATATAGACGCGATCAAGCTGCGCGCCTTCGAGCTCACGGTCATCATATCCCGCGCGGCGCTTGACGGCGGCGCGGACGAGGGCAGCATCTATCAGCTCAGTCCGCAGTTCATCTCCGATTTTTTTGCACTCGACACCATCGACGATATCTGCTACTGCCTGATGCGGATCCTCAAAAAATTTTCGTCGGAGACCTTCGGGCTGGAAAAAGCAAAGCATGCCGGCATTATCACACAGGTAGTTTCCTTCATTCGGAACAATTATATGCACAAAATCACGCTCGCCGACGTCGCCGCCCACGTTTTTCTTTCTCCCTCGTATCTCAGCAAAATTTTCAAGGAAGAGATGCAGACGAGCTTCAACGGCTATTTGAGCGAGGTCAGGATTGAAAAAAGCAAAATCCTGCTGCTTTCCAATGATCTTTCGATCGTAGAGGTCTCCGAGCTTGTCGGGTTCGTCGACCAAAGCTATTTCAACAAGGTGTTCAAAAAGCAGACCGGCATGACCCCGAAAAAATACCGTGAAACAAGTGGCGGGCTGCATACGGATGCAGCGGAGCCGCCCGCCGTGTCTTCCTCTTAAAACCACTTATAAAAAATCCATATTTTCACAGGAGAAAACCATTATGTCACAAGCGATTTTACAGGAAATTTCGGAAAAGCTCCAGCAGGGCAAAACCAAGGACATCAAGGTCCTCGTACCGCAGGCGCTGGAAGCAGGCGTGCCTGCCAAGGACATCCTAAACGACGGGCTGCTTGCCGGCATGAGCATCGTCGGCGTCAAATTCAAGAACAACGAGGTTTTTGTGCCGGAGGTCCTCATCGCCGCACGCGCCATGAAGGCCGGAACGGAGATCCTCAAGCCGTACCTCGTCTCTGCGGACGTCAAACCCGTCGGCAAGGTCGTACTCGGCACCGTAAAAGGCGATTTCCATGATATCGGAAAAAATCTCGTCAAAATGATGATGGAGGGCAAGGGACTCGAGGTCATCGACCTTGGCGTGGACGTCGCGCCGGAAACGTTCGTTTCCTCCGCCATGGAAAACGGCGCCGGCGTCATCGCCTGCTCGGCGCTGCTCACCACCACGATGGGCGAGATGAAAAACGTCGTGGAGCTCTGTGTGGAAAAGGGGATCCGCGACAAGGTGAAGATCATGATCGGCGGCGCGCCCATCACAGACGCCTACTGCAAGGAGATCGGCGCGGACGCCTACACCTCGGACGCCGCCTCCGCCGCAGAGGTCGCGCTTTCGTATTTTACGGCGTAAAAGCGGTGAGGCGTTCCTATGAAGCTGAAAATCATGACCTATAACATCGCCGGCGGCAGGGATTACTCCGACCCCGGCGTCAAGCCTCCGGTCCATCCGGACGCCTGCATATCCGTTATCAGAGAGGAAGCGCCCGACATCTGCGGGCTCAACGAGGTCGACTACAGGCTTCCCCGCAGCGGCAGAGTCAAGCTCGCCGAACATATCGGAAATTCTCTCGGCTACGAAAGCCGCTTTGCGCCCGCGGTCACATGGGTGCCCGGCACCTACGGGAACGGATTTCTCTCCCGCCATCCTATCCTGGAAACGGAGATTTTCCCGATCCCCGACCCCACGGACCGCTCAGAGCCGGCATACTACGAATCGCGCGTCATCCTGCACGCCGTCGTGGACTTCGGCGGAAAGCCCGCCGACGTGTTCGTGACGCATCTCGGCCTTGCCAAGGCCGAAAAGGAAAGTGGCATCCGGACGCTTGAGGCGCTGATCCAGGACGCCTCGCATCCCGTGATTCTGATGGGAGATTTCAATCTGGAGCCGGACGCTCCGCTGCTGCAGCCCATTCGTGCGCTGCTGCGCGACACGTACGATGTTTATCCGAACCAGGCGGATTTCACATGGCCGTCCTACCGCGACATCATGAAGCCCGGCGAGCGGATGCAGAAGATCGACTACATCTTCGTCAGTCGCGAGGTCAGGGTCCATTCCGTTGCGATACCGGCGCCGCACGCCTCCGACCATAAGCCTTACATCGCCACAATCGAGCTTCCATAAATCCGGAAAGGAGCCCTCCGCCATGGTGGAAAAAATCTATACCATCCCGATAAACGAAGCCTTTGACGGCGCGCCCGTGCATGAGCCGGCAGACTGTCCGTTCTGCCTTCTGCACAGCATGCTTGAGAAAAATGAGCTCGACATCATCCTCGGCGCCTCCATGATGGAGCCGGATATCCGCATCGAAACCAACAAAAAGGGCTTCTGCAAGCATCATTTCGATCAAATGTTCGAGCGAGGGAACCGTCTTGGGCTGGGACTTATCCTGGAAAGCCATCTTGCAGAAATCGGAAAAAATATTTTTTCGGGAGGGACCGCTTTCGACGGCAAGGGCGAAAAGGAGCAGGCGAAGCTCGATTCGCTGGAGCATTCCTGCTATATCTGCGGCAGAGTCGAAGCGGCGCTTGGCAAAATGTTCGCCAATACGGTATATCTTTGGGAAACCGAAGAGGATTTCCGGGCAAAATTTGCCGCGCAGAAATATTTCTGCCTGCCGCACTATGCAGCGCTCCTCGAAGCGGGGAGAAACGGGCTTTCCAAAAAACAGTTCGCAGATTATTTCAAGACCGCAAGAGAGATCGAAAAGGCATATATTTCCGAGCTTGGCGGCGACGTATCCTGGTTCTGCAAAAAATTTGACTACCGGTATGACGCGGAGCCGTGGTACAACGCAAAGGATGCGCTTCCGCGCGCCCTGGCGTTTCTTTCCGGCGGCAGCCCGAAGCGGTAAAAACAGAGTACAAAGACAAGGGGACAAAAACATATGAAAACATTCAGAAGAATCGGCATTCTTACCTCGGGCGGCGACGCGCCCGGCATGAACGCGGTCGTGCGCGCAGCGGCAAGAACCGCTCTCGCGCGCGGCGTCGAGGTTTACGGCATATATGAGGGCTACAAGGGACTGATCGAGGACAACATGAAGCTCTTTTCCTCTCCCGCAGACCTTTGCAACATCATCACAAGAAGCGGAACGATGCTCTACTCCGACCGCTGCCTTGAATTCAAAACGCCGGAGGGTATGGCGAAGGCCATCGCTACCTGCGAAAAAAATCACATCGACGGAATTATCGCCTGCGGCGGAGACGGTACGTTCCGCGGAGCCACCGATCTTTCCGACCATGGGATCCCCACCATCGGGATTCCCGGCACCATTGACAACGACATTACCTCCACCGACTATACCGTCGGCTTTGATACCGCGATGAATACCGTCGTGCAGATGGTGGACAGGCTGCGCGACACCTGCGAATCCCACGCCCGCTGCGATGTGGTCGAGGTCATGGGACGCTGGGCAGGACATATTGCGCTGCGCACTGGGATTGCGTGCGGCGCTTCCGCCGTCGCCATCCCGGAGATCCCGTTCGATGAGGACAAGGCCATCGCCGATATCATAAAACAGAAGAAGGGCGGCAAGCGCGCGTTCATCGTCATCGTCTCCGAGGGACTGGTCGGCTATGCCGAAAAGCTTGCCAAGACCATTGAGGAAAAGACCGGCATCGAGACAAAATTCGCACGGCTTGCCCACGTTCAGCGCGGCGGCTCTCCCACCCTTACGGACAGGCTCGTCGCCTCCGAAATGGGCGTCGAGGCCATCGATCAGCTTTTTGCGGGAAAATCCAACATTGTCATCTGCAAGAACGACGGACGAATCTGCTGCGTCGACATCGACAAGGCTCTGCTTGTCGACCGGATGTTCAAAAAGAAGATCACCCCGGAGGAGCTCGCCTCCCTGTCGCCGGAGGACAAGGCGTGGATGGAGGCCCGCTGTGCGGATGTTCTTTCCAGGATGCAGAAGCTTTACGAGATCGCAAACGAGATCAAATAAGGAAAAACCAGCACGGTTCCCGTGCTGGTTTTTCCTCCTTGAAAAGGGAGAACCGGCGTTTTTTCCCGCGCGCCGAAGAAAAGAACAAAAAGAATACACGGCTATCCCGTCAGACTGACTCCGTGCGAAAACTTTGCTTTTGCACGCCGCTCCCGACACGGTTTGCACAGGCTTCGCAAGCCTCAGCGGCAGAGCATCGTCCAAAGCGGTTTTGTGCCCGTTCGCCCTTTCCTCTGCGTTTTTTCTTTGTCACAGCGCAATGTGCCGCTTGGCAGGACAAACACGCGGCGCAATAACGCTCGGTGTACCAAAAGCTTTGCGCGCACGGGGGATTTTTCGGCGGTATTTGCCAAAGGCGCGCGCTATCGCTCTTGCGCGACAGATTTGTCTGCATACAAAGCATCCATTGCCATAGAAAAAAACAACGCAAAAAGGGATAGAACCGCTCTTGGCTTCGATTTACCGCCGTGGATTTCCGAAGAAAATGGAACCATGTGCCGGAATCTGCGCTGTAGCTCCTTTTTCGCACAAACGGCCGAGCGGGACACCCGCATTTTGAAAAATGCGCAGAACAGGAAAGCAAAAGCAAAAAAGGACACAGGCTCGCTTTTATACCGCGCCATGCGTCGCGGCATTTTCCCTTTGGAAAAGGGAAAAACACACAAAATTCACAGGAGTTATTCATGTCCCAAGCAAAACAAATGGAAAAAACCAACGTGATGCGGATCTTGGACGCGGCCGGGATCGAATACCAAAGCCACAGCTGTGACGTAAGCGGCACGGATTCCGCCGTACAGATGGCGAACAGGCTCGGCGCCGACCCCAAAAAGGTATTCAAAACGCTCGTCACCGTCGGAAAGTCCGGCGGACACTATGTCTTTATGATCCCCGCAGAAGCAGAGCTGAATCTAAAAAAAGCAGCCGCCGCAGTCGGAGAAAAGGCGGTCGAAATGATAAAGCAAAAGGAGCTTCTCCCGCTGACGGGATACGTCCACGGCGGCTGCTCTCCCATCGGGATGAAAAAAGCCTTTCCGACCCGCATCCACCTGACGGCGGCGGATTATGACACGATTTTTTTCAGCGCGGGAAAAATCGGACGGCAGATAGAAATGCCGCTTTCATCGCTGCAAAAGGCGATCGCCGTCCAAGCCGCGGATTTGACGCAGGATCCCGCGTGGCAGTAGCGCAGCCGATGTCCTGCCTCCGGAAGCCCAGACCTCCGGTATTGCCCCAATATAGAAAGGAATTTTTATGCAGCCCAAACGAATTCTATCGATTCTCCTCTGTTTTGCCCTCTTTTTTACCGTTTCCTGCGGAAAGGCGCCGGCGCAGACGACGCCCTCCTCCGGTACGACAGTGCCGGAAACAACGGCAGCTCCTTCTCCGGAGGAGCAAACGCTGAAAGGGATGACAACAGAGCAAAAGGTCGCGCAGCTTCTCGTAGCCGGCATCGCCGGCACGGAAGCAGGCGAGGACGGAATCTCCGCCGTCACGGATTATCAGGTGGGAGGCATCATCCTGTTCGGAAGAAACGTCTCGGACAGCCGCCAGCTGACGGCGCTTACCAATCAGCTGAAAGCCTTGAACGGCGACTATATCCCGCTTTTTCTCTGTGTGGACGAGGAGGGCGGCCGCGTTTCGCGCATGCCGGCCGAAATCACCGATCTCCCCTCCGCCTATACGTTTGGAAATTCATCCGATTCGTCCCTTTTGACCGAGCTCGGCAGAGTTCTCGGCGCCGAATGCGGCGCATTCGGTCTCAATCTCGATTTTGCACCTGTTATGGATGTGTTTTCCAATCCAAACAATACGGTGATCGGAGACCGCTCCTACAGCAGCGATCCGGAAACGGCGGCATGGGCGGCGGCACTGGTCGCGGGCGGACTTCGTGACAGCGGGACCATCGCCGCAGGAAAGCATTTCCCCGGACACGGCGATACCGCAGCCGATTCCCATACGGAGCTGCCCGTGATCGACAAAACGCGCGGAGAATGGGAGCAAAGCGACGCGGTCCCTTTCCGCAAGGCCATCCAGTCGGGGGTTCCCGTCATCATGGTGGGCCACATCCTAATGTCGAGCTTGGACGCGGAAAATCCCGCAAGCCTTTCCCACACCGTCGTCACGGGAGTCCTGCGGGAGCAAATGGGCTTCGACGGGGTAGTCTGCACCGACGACCTCACCATGGGCGCGATCTCCGATGCTTACGGCATCGGAGAAGTGGCGGTCCGGGCGGTAGAGGCGGGCTGCGATCTCCTGCTTATCTGCCATGAGGCGGAAAATCTGAAAACGGCCTATGATGCTCTTCTCCACGCGGTGGATTCCGGCCGGATCTCCGAGGAGCGCCTGAACGAAAGCGTGCTGCGGATCCTTTCCCTGAAAGCGGAATACGGGCTGACAAACGAACCTATATCCGTGCCTGATATAGACGCGCTCAACCGAAAAATTGAAGAGCTCCTGCCCTGACCGCTCTCATCCCTTGCTGATGCCGGTCCTTCTAAGGGAAAAGCCCCGTCTTTCGACGGGGCTTTTCCCTTACAGGCTCTTATAGAGCTCAGCCATTTCTGCAAAGTCAGGCAGGCCTACGCGGTGATCCGCCGCTCCGATGCAGTCACGCACCCAGCCCAAAAACTCCGCACGCTTGCGCGTCTCGCTCTGCGGACGGCAGTCCTCTGCCATTTTCTCATAAAAGGCAATGAGCTTCTGATTGGTGGCCTCCCTGCAGCGGACGATTTCCGCCGCAGCCTTTGCCAGCTCGTCCGCGGAGCTGCCTTCTATCGTCGGCTCGCTTTCCATCGAGGCGACGGCCGCCAAAGCTTCATGGATATGGGAGGTATCCTTTGCGAGCTTTTCCAGCATCTCCAGCGCATATTCCAGCGAATAAACAGGATCCGCGGTCCCTTTTTTCTCCGGACCGCAGGCCTCCGAGCTCCGGCAACACATTTGCTCTGCGACAAGGTCCCTTTCCTGCTGGATTCTGTTCTGCTCCTCTGCAGAAGGAGCATTTTTTATGTTTTCTGTATTTGTCATTTCTTTATCCTCCGAATTTCTGTTTTGTTTGTTCGGCGGACACGCAAGACAAATCGTATTTTCATCGACAAAGCGCGCCCTGCCGTTTTTGACGAGCCCCTTCGCCCGCCGCGGATAGGTCGCTTCATACCGGATGCCGGCTTCATCGACAACTTGTACCGTTTTTTCCAATGGGTGGTGCCTCCCCCTTTATTCGATTTGCGGCCGGCTGTGGTATACCGGACCCTTTGCTGTTTTTTGTGATGGGTGCCGTCCCCGCACGGGAAATCCCGTATTTTCATAGTATCATACCTTTCAGGAAAAGTCAAGTTCTTTTCATAAATCATCTCTATTTTGATCAATATCCGCACTGGTTTTCGGGATATTCTCGAACGGTTCATAGCCGAGACAGGGTTCTTTCTGAAAATCAAAAGGTTTTGGATAAAATCGGTTGACAAGCCCGTTCAAATTGGGCTATAATATAAAATATAGTTATCCTATAATAGTTTATCTATAGAAAGGCTTTATCCTATGATGAAGAGCATGACAGCGTTCGGCAGAGCAAGAAAAGAAATCGGCGGCCGCGATATTCTGGTGGAAATCAAATCCGTGAACGGCCGTTATATCGATTATACCGTCAAGCTTCCCCGACTTTTCGGTTTTTTGGAGGATAAGATCAAGTCCTATCTCATTGCCCGAGGCATCGCCAGAGGCAAAGTCGAAATATTCGTATCCATCGACGTCTTAGAGGATTCCGGCGTTTCGATAACGCTTGACCACGCCTATGCGTCAAGCTACATCGCCGCACTGAGGCAGCTCTCGGAGGAATTCGGCCTTCCCAACGACATCACCACGATGTCCGTGGCGAATAACCATGATATTTTCGCCGTAAAAAAAGCGGATGACGATACGGAACGCGAGTGGAAAAACGTGCTGCCTGTACTGGAAGAAGCAACCAACACCTTTATCCAAGCGAGAGAGCGCGAGGGCGCCAATCTGAAAGCCGATATTCTCTCCAAGCGGGCGCGCGTCGAGACGCTTGTTTCACAAATCGCGGCGCTCTCCAAAAACGACGCAAAGTCTCAATATGCAAAAATAGAAGCACGGGTGCGGCAGTTCCTAAAAGACGCTTCGATAGACGAAAGCCGTCTGCTGACCGAATGTGCGCTTGCCGCAGACAAGATCGCCATCGACGAGGAGCTGGTACGCTTAAATTCGCACTTCAAGGCCTTTGACGCTATCGTAGAGGCGGACGAGCCGGCCGGCCGGAAGCTTGATTTTCTGCTGCAGGAGTTCAACCGAGAGGCCAATACCATCGGCGCAAAGGCATGCAACTCGGAAATCGCCAAGCTTGTCGTGGAAATCAAAAGCGAGCTTGAAAAAATCCGGGAGCAAATTCAGAACATCGAATAAAACCGGCACAGAAAGAGGATAAATATGAAATTCATAAGCATCGGAAACGGAAATATGGTGGCGGCACATCGGGTCATCTCGATTGCCAGTCCGGATTCCGCGCCGATCAAGCGGCTGATCCAGGATGCGCGGGACGCCGGCCGCGTCATCGACGTCTCCTGCGGCAGACGGACACGGTCCGTCATTTTCACGGACAGCGACCACATCATCCTATCTGCCATCAAGGCGGAGACCATTTCCACGAGGTTAAATGGTCAGGCGGAGCAGGAGGATATGGAGGAAAGCGATGACGACGTCTCAGAAGGGAGCCGTCCATGAAGAAAAAAGGTCTTCTTTTTATCATTTCCGGACCCGCCGGCAGCGGGAAAGGAACCATCGTCAAGCGGGTACGAGAGCTTGCCGAATTCGACTTTTCCGTATCCGCCACCACCCGCAGTCCCCGTCCCGGAGAGCTTGAGGGGGTCCATTACTTCTTTGTCGGCAAGCAGGAATTCGAGGAAAAAATCGCCGCGGGCGAAATGCTCGAATATGCGGAGTATGTGGGAAATTACTACGGCACGCCGAAAAAGCCGGTCGAAAAAGCACTTTCCGCCGGAAAAAACATGATCCTCGATATCGACGTCCAAGGCGCTTTGCAGGTCAAGGAAAAGCTGCCGGAGGCGATCATGGTATTCGTCCTTCCGCCGGATTTTGCGACTCTGATGCGGCGCATTCGGGGCAGAGGAACAGAATCTCCCGAAATCATCGACAAGCGGATGCAGAAAGCAAGAGTGGAGCTGGAGTGCTTCGACCAGTACGATTATATTGTCACCAACCGGGACAATGATGTGGAAAACGCCGCTCAGGATGTCCTTGCCATTTTAAAGGCGGAAACCCTCAAGACCTTCCGCAACCGCGATATCAAAGAGCATTTCTTTTCATAAAATGATGCTACAGAAGAAAGGAACCTTTTATGATCACACCGTCTATTGAACAGTTAACAAAAGGAAAATTCAACCGATATTCCCTCGTTATCGCAACGGCAAAATGCGCAAGGCTCATCACCGACGAATATGTCGCGCAGCGGGAAAAAGCGGAAAAAATGATCGCAGACAAAAAAACGGACAAAAGCATCGCCTCCATGATCTCAAGCGACATCCGCGACAACAAAGCGGTGGAAAATGCCGTGCAGAAGCTCTACGACGGGGAGTACCGGGTCATCCTGCCGGAGGAAAAATCCGAAGAGCAAACCAAATAATGCGCTCCGATATCAAAACGCTCGGCGTGCGGCTTTTGGATGTTCCCTATCATCTCGATATAGAATACACCTATTATGTCCCGGAAACCATAGCAGAAGAATTCGCTGTCGGCGACTTTGTTCTGGTCCCGTTCGGCAATGGCAACAAAAAGCTCTGCGCGCTGGTGACGAGCACCGGTACGGCGAAGGATTACAGCCGGCTCAAGCCGGTGCTTTCTTCTATCAACCGTCCGCTTTCCTTAAACGATGAAATGATGGCGCTTGTTTCTTTTTTATGTGACCGAACGCTGTGTACGGCCGGCGACGCCGTCCGCCGTCTGATCCCCGCCGGCGCTTTTGAACGAGCCGATGAATATTTTATCATTGTACCGCGAGAGGACGGCTCACCCGCACTGAATGTCAAGGCGTCCGCCGTGCTCGCTTTCATCGCAGAGCATTCCCCCGTTACGCGCCGCCGGCTGGAAAAGGAGTTTGGACCGGAAATCCAGCCGGCGCTCAAAACGCTGCAAACGGAGGGTTACATCCAGGCAGATACCCGCATCAAAGAAACCGGCGGCGCCGTCGAAGAGATCGCCTCCCTTGCAGAAGACGCGGACCCTTCCTCTCTTTCAAAACCGCGCACACCGCAGTCTTACCGAAAAATTTTAGAATTGCTGGAGGAAAACGGACCGCTCCCGACAAGCGCCCTCATCGACGCCGGTTACAAGCCCGCTCATATTAAGGCGCTTGTAAAGCGTGGTTTTTTGAAGCTAACCAAAAATGAAGTCCTGCGCAACTCCTACAGGGACCTTCCGCTCGATCGCACCGAACGATCCTTAAACGAGGAGCAGGAGCTTGCCTTCCGAAGGCTTTCCGCCTTGATGGAAACGGAACAGGCGCATGCCGCTCTTCTCTACGGCGTGACAGGCAGCGGGAAGACAAGCGTCATCCTTGCGCTCTGTGAAAAAGCGGTAAGCGAGGGAAAGTCCGCTATGGTGCTTGTTCCGGAGATCTCGCTGACAAGGCAGACCGTATCCCTGTTTTTTTCCCGCTTCGGGGAAAAAACAGCGGTCGTCCATTCCGGCCTTTCTGACGGAGAGCGCTTCGACACCTATAAACGGATCCGCCGCGCAGAGGTATCCATCGTGCTCGGAACACGGTCCGCGGTCTTTGCGCCGCTTTCTCATATCGGACTCATCGTTTTAGACGAAGAGCAGGAAGCCACCTACAAATCGGATATGTCTCCAAAATATCACGCCAGAGATGTAGCCAAGTACCGTGCGTTTTTTCACGGGGCCCTGCTTGTCATGGCGTCCGCTACTCCCTGCGTGGAAAGCTATTATGAAGCAAAAGCCGGGAAATATGAGCTTGTCACGCTCTCCAAGCGATATCATGGCAGTGCTCTGCCGTCCGTTACCATCGCCGACATGCGCCTCTCGGGCCAGGACCCGGACGAATTTATCGGGCAAACGCTGCGGGAAGAGATGCGGAAGACTTATGAGAGCGGCAAGCAGTCCATGCTTTTCTTGAACCGCCGCGGCTATCACAGCCTGCTTTCCTGCCGTGCCTGCGGAGAGGCACTGCTCTGCCCCAATTGCTCCGTTTCGCTGACGCATCATAAAACAGCGCGCGGCGCGCAGCTTATCTGCCACTACTGCGGATATCGTATCCCCGTTCCGCATTTCTGTCCGAAATGCGGAAGCGAGCATCTTGCGTTCGCCGGATACGGAACGCAGCGTATCGAAGACGAGATCGCCTCCTTCCTGCCGGAAGCCAAAATCCTGCGCATGGACGCCGACACGACAAAGCAGCGCTTTTCTCAGGACGAGATCACGGCATCCTTCGGCAGAGGAGACGCGGATATCCTCATCGGGACGCAGATGATCGCTAAGGGACATAACTTCCCAAACCTTTCCTTGGTCGGGGTCGTCGCAGCGGACAATTCGCTTTTCCTTGACGATTTCCGCGCAAACGAACGGACTTTTTCCCTTATCACACAGGTTATCGGACGCGCCGGACGCGCCGGCGGAGGCGGACATGCCGTCATCCAAACCTACAATCCCGAAAACGAAACCATCCGTCTTTCCGCGGCACAGGACTACGAGGCTTTTTATCAAAATGAAATCGCAGTGCGCCGCGCGCTGGTATTCCCGCCGTTCTGCGACATCGCCGTATTTTCTTTTTCCGCAGACGAGGAGACGGCACTGCGGACATTCTCCGCCGACTTCGCGGAAGCCTTCAAGAACAAACAGACACATGGATTTGAAGACGTCAAATTTTTGATGTTCGGCCCGTTCGAGGCGCCCGTTTTCAAGGTCAGAAACAAATACCGGATGCGTATCGTCATAAAATTCAAGAACAACAAACGGGCGCGCGCGCTGTTTGCCGTCATGCTTTCCGAATACGGAAAAAAAGCACAGGGGAAAATCGTGCTCGCCGTCGATATCAATCCTACCAATACATAAGCTAACCCCAAATGAAAGGACAAGGATGCCATGGCACAGCTCAAAATCAGAACCGAACACGATCCCGCTCTGCGAAAAAAAAGCAGGCCGGTGACGGAAATCACACCGCGAATTCTTACGCTGCTCGACGATATGCTCGAAACCATGCGTCTTGCGGACGGCGTCGGGCTCGCGGCACCGCAGGTCGGCGTGCTTCGCCGAATCGTCGTCATCGAAGTCACGCCCGACGAGGTATTGGAGCTCATCAATCCCAAAATCGTCTCCCAAAGCGGAGAAATGACCGGTGTGGAGGGCTGTCTTTCCGTGCCGGGAAAGCAGGGGATCGTCAAGCGTCCCTCCTTCGTGCGCGTCGAGGCACTCGACCGGAACGGCGTTCTTCAGACGTATGAGGGGACGGAAATGCTCGCCCGCTGCTTTTGCCATGAGATCGACCACCTTGACGGCATTCTTTACACCGACAAAGCGGATAAAATCCTTTATCCCGACGAAAACGGAGAATACGAGGACAGTAAGGCATGAGAATTTTGTTTATGGGAACGCCTGAATTTGCCGCTCAGGCCCTCACCGCAATCGCGGAAGCATTTCCGAACGAGGTCGCCGCCGTCGTGACAAGGCAGGATACGCCGAAAAACCGCGGCCATGCCATGACGCCGCCTCCGGTCAAAGTGACCGCTCTTGAACGCGGGATCCCGGTCCTCCAGCCGGCCAATCTAAAAGAAGAAAATTTTCGCGCGTCTCTGGAATCCATCGCGCCCGACATCATCGTCGTCGCCGCTTACGGCAGGATCCTGCCGCCCTACGTGCTGAACGCGCCGAAATACGGCTGTATCAACATCCACGCCTCCCTGCTGCCGAAATACCGCGGCGCAGCGCCGATCCAGCGCGCCATCCTCGCGGGAGAGAAGGAGATCGGCGTCACCATCATGAAAATGGAAGAGGGACTGGACACCGGAGATATGTTCGAGCGCGGCTCCTTCCCGCTTGACGGGACCGAAAATTTTGCCGAGGTCCACGACAGGCTCGCGGCGCTCGGCGCCGGACTCGTCGTGGAAACGATGAAAAAGATCTTCGGCGGTACGGCTCACGCAGAAAAACAGGACGATTCGCTCGCGACCTACGCCGCGAAAATCGAAAAAGCGGACAGGCTTCTGGATTTTCACGCGCCGGCTGCCGTTTTGCACAACAAGATCCGCGCGTTCTCGCCGGCCCCCGGCGCCGAGGCAGCGCTTCCCTCCGGCAATGTGAAAATCACGGCCTCGCGTCCTCTTTCCGAGCCGGCGGACGGAGAGCCCGGCACCATTTCCCTGCTTTCCGCCAAGGGAGACGGCATCCTTTGCGTCAACTGCGGAGAGGGCAAGCTTCTTATCTCAAAGCTGATCCCAGAGGGCAAAAAGGAAATGTCGGCGGGAGATTTCATCCGAGGACGCCGCATCGCTCCAAGCGATCGATTTCATTGAACTCGCCGCGGGAGCGGCAGGATACGGAGCCTCACATGAACGCAAGAGAAACCGCCTTTCTTTCCCTTATGAAATATGAGAACAGCGGCGTATATTCCAACATCGAGCTTTCCTACGCCATCGAGCGGAATGGCCTTTCCGGCGCGGAAAGAGGGCTTTATACCGCGCTTTTTTACGGCGTGATCGAACGCAAACTCACGCTGGACTATATCCTCTCCCTCCTGTCCGACCGGCCGGAAGAGGATATCGACCTTAACGTCCGCATCATCCTGAGGCTGGGACTTTACCAGCTCCTTTATATGACAAGGATCCCGGCATCCGCCGCCGTCAATGAAAGCGTAAAGCTTGCGCGCCGCTTCTATGCCAAGAAGAACAGCGAGGCCTTCATCAACGCGGTCCTGCGAAGCTTTCTCAGGCGACGTGGCAGCATCCCCTATCCGGATAAGGAAAAAAATACCGCGGAATACCTTTCTGTTTTCTATTCCGTGCCGGTGTGGATCTGCCGCCTTTGGCTGGACGCCTACGGTCGGGAAAAGACCGAGAGCATTCTTGAAACCATCAACGCCGCACCGACAATGACGCTTACCGTCAATACCTTAACGTGTACGCCTTCCGATTTTCTGCGCGCACTTGAAGATGCCGGCATCCGCGCTGAGCCCGGCGCGCTTGTGAAGACCAGCGTCCGTCTTCAGGCGGCAGTCCCGTTAGAGAAGCTCGCTCCCTTTGAGGGAAAATATTTTGTTCAGGACGAGGCATCCGCGCTCTGCGCCGCTGCGGTGGGAGCATCCCCCGGCGACATGGTCCTCGACGCCTGCGCCTGTCCGGGGGGAAAAAGCTTTGGGATGGCGCTCACCATGCAGAATAAGGGAAGCATCCTCGCCCTGGACCTGCATCAAAACAAGCTCTCCCTGATCGAGAGGGGCGCTTCTTCGCTCGGGATCTCCATCATCCGCACGGACGTGCAGAACGCCTCCGTGCCGCGAGAGGGGATGCCCGCCTTTGATCGAGTCTTATGCGATGTTCCCTGCTCCGGCCTCGGCGT
Source organism: uncultured Clostridia bacterium (assembly GCA_944381075.1). Lineage (GTDB taxonomy): Bacteria > Bacillota > Clostridia > Oscillospirales > CAG-272 > QALR01. Next base: position 63,934 of record CALWJT010000004.1, on the reverse strand, counting down.
TCTGGCGAAAAAACCGGATATCCGCTATAAATCGGAAGACGACATCCGGCGGCTGCCCGCTCTGCAGGAGAGGATCCTCGAAACCAATGCCGCATACGTGAGGCCGGGCGGCGTACTCGTCTATTCCACCTGTACGCTGAATCCCGCCGAAAACGGCGAGATCATCGACCGGTTTTTAATACGTCATCCGGAGTTCTCGCTTTGTCCATTCGAGGTTGGAAAAATAAGCTCCGGCGGGATGTGTGAAATTTTTCCGCATGAAGTTCAAACCGACGGATTCTTTATCGCAAAGCTCAAAAAAAGCAGGATATAAGCCGATATGATCAGGATGGAGCAAAGCATGGAACGTATCGATATATTAAGCATGACAAAAGAGGAGCTTACCGAATGGATCGTCTCCCTTGGGGAGCCGAAATACCGCGCGGCACAAATCATGGAATGGCTCGTCCGCGGAGTGGGCTTTTCCGAAATGAAAAACCTCCCGCTGCCGCTTCGCACGAAGCTGGAAGCCCATGCCTATCTTGCCGCCGCAGCTCCCGTCAAGAAGCTCGTCTCCTCCGACGGGACCATCAAATACTTATATCGGCTCCATGACGGAGAAGCCGTCGAGACCGTCTTCATGCGTTATCAGCACGGAAACACCGTTTGTATTTCCACAGAAGCCGGCTGTCCGATGGGATGCGCATTCTGTGCCTCCACGTTAAAGGGGCTTTCCCGCCGTCTGCTTCCCTCGGAAATGCTCTCTCAGGTCATCGAAACACAGAAGGATATCGGCGAGCGGATCTCCGGGATTGTACTTATGGGCATCGGAGAGCCGCTTGACAATTACGACAACGTGATAAAATTTCTGCACCTTGTCGCCTCGCCGGACGGACTGAACATCGGATACCGGCACATTTCCCTTTCCACCTGCGGCTTGGTGGACAAAATCCAAAGGCTCGCAGAGGAAAATCTTCCGATCACCCTCTCGATCTCCCTGCATGCCGCGGACGACGAGACGCGGTCCTCCCTCATGCCGGTAAACAAAAAATGGAACCTGGAGGCGCTCCTGCCCGCGTGTCTTGACTACTTTGAAAAAACGAAGCGGCGGATCTCGTTTGAATATACGCTTGTGGAGGGGAAAAACGACAGGCGGGCGGATGCGCAAAAGCTTGCCGACGTGCTCTACCGGTACTGCGCCGGAATGCCCCTGCATGTCAACCTTATCCCGGTCAATCCCGTGCGGGAACGCGGCTTTCAGCCGAGCAATCAGGGCAGCATCCGGCGTTTTGCAGAAGCGCTGGAATCCCGACGGATCACCGCGACCGTGCGCCGCCGGCTTGGTTCCGACATCGACGCCTCCTGCGGTCAGCTGCGCGCAGCAAGTCTCGAATAAGTTTTACATATTTTCCATATATTGGTTTTACATAAAATTATAACCTTTGAAAGGAACTCTTACATGTATTTTTGCGGAAAAAGCGACGTCGGGATGCGGCGGCAGATCAACCAGGACAGCTATCGGTGCATCAGCATATGGGGCGGGGACGCGGTTCTTCTCGTCGTCTGCGACGGAATGGGCGGTCACAAAGCAGGCGAAATTGCAAGTCAAACGGCAATCGAGGTTTTCTGCAACAAAATCATTTCCACCCCCTGCCTCGAGGAAAAACCGGACAAAATCCTCGAATTCATCCGGTATACGCTGGTATGTGCGGCATCCGACGCCAACGCGGTGATCTATCATCTCTCCAGCGAGAACGAAGAATGCCATGGGATGGGAACGACACTTGTCGCCGCCATCATTTTCAGGGGCTGGTTCTACGCCATCAACGTCGGGGACAGCCGCCTTTACATCGTGACAAGATATGAAGCAAAGCTTGTCACAAAGGATCACTCCTTCGTGCAGTATCTGATCGACAACGGGAAGCTGACGCCGGACGAAGCGCAGTATTATCCCCGCAAGAATGTCATCACGCGCGCCGTGGGCGTCGCAGAAAAGCTCGACGTCGATTTTTTCAGCGCTCCGCTTGAGCCGTGGGAGAGCGGTTATCTGCTTCTCTGCTCAGATGGGCTCTCCAATTATGCCGACAACAAAATCCTTGTCGATATCCTATACGGATCCATGTCACGCGCACGGTCCGCACCGGAAATCGATCTTGCCAAAAAAGCCGATATGCTCATCGCATATGCAAACGCCAAGGGCGGAAGTGATAACATTACCGCCGTACTTGCTAAATTCTGATTTCTGAGGTAGCAAAAAAAATGGATGTGTTCAAAAAAAATATCGGCGAAGTATTCGACGGCAGATACAAAATCAACCGCACCATCGGCGTCGGCGGAATGGCGATCGTCTACGAGGCGACAGATCTTATGACAAACAAGCGCGTCGCCCTGAAGATGCTGAAGGATTCCATTTCCGACAATGCGCAGGCACTGCGCCGCTTTATCAACGAATCCAAGGCTGTCGCGATGCTCAATCATCCAAATATCGTAAAGATCCTCGACGTTTCGGTCAAAACGGACCATAAATTCATTGTCATGGAGTATATCCGCGGCATTACGCTGCGTGAATATATGAACCGGAAGGGTACACTCGACTGGCGGGAGGCGACGGAATTTATCTCTCAAATTCTTCTAGCGCTTGATCACGCGCATATGAAGGGCGTGATCCACCGAGACATCAAGCCGCAGAACATCATGGTCATGGAAGGCGGCGTCATCAAGGTAACGGACTTCGGCATTGCAAAGATTCCAAACGCAGAAACGGTCACGATGATAGACCACGCGATCGGGACCATCTACTACATCAGTCCGGAACAGGCCAAGGGCAAAAAAATTGACGAGCGAAGCGATATTTATTCCCTTGGCGTCATGTATTATGAAATGGTGACGGGAAAGCTCCCGTTCCTCGCAGAAAATTCCTATGGGATCATGCTCAAGCATATCAGCGATACGCCGACGCCTCCGAAAAAGCTGAATCCCAAGATCCCGCTCGGACTCGAGCAGATCATCCTATGTGCAATGGAGAAAGACGTCGTCAACCGCTATCAGAGCGCTTCTCAAATGCTGAGGCACATTTATCGAATCAAAAAGGACCCGACTACGATCTTTCAAAAGCAAACGCCAGCGCCGCGCACGCCGACCGCCGAGGTCGCCATTCAGCGCACGACCGTACACCCTGAGCCAGACGAAACAAGCGGAAAGCCAGCTCCCAACGCCGCCAAAGCGGCGCCGCGTTCCTCCTCTCCGGCCCCGTCCCATAAAGCGGTCCCGCTCTCCCGAAAAAGACGGACGCCGGAATACGTGCCGTTCTCAGTGGTTATTGTGATTTGTCTTGCCTTTTTGGTGCTCGCCATCGTTGGATTCATCATTCTCTTCCATGCTCTTGCAGATGCGAAGATGGCGCAGATCGAAGAGCTTCTTTCTCCCATCGAACAAACACCGGCATCTTGCCTAAAAGAAACCCTTTCGATTTTGAGGTATCTACGCCTATGAACGAGAAAAAGGAAGGGGTCATCGTTTCCGGTGTCGGCGGGTTATATACGGTGCAGACAAAGACAGGCGAGCGCTTCCCCTGCCGGGCGAAGGGCAATTTCCGGCATGCCGGAAGCATTCCGCTGGCAGGGGATATGGTTACCGTCAGATGTCCTGCCCTTGCAGGGGAGAATTATTTGATAGAAGCCATCCACCCGCGCCGCAACGCGCTGATTCGCCCGCCGATCGCGAATCTCGATACACTTTTTGTCACCTTTGCCGCGGCAAATCCGGATCCAAGCATGCTATATCTCGATAAGCTGCTTTCTATTGCGGTATACGAAAAAATCGAGCCGGCTGTCGTTATCACCAAAGCGGATCTTTCCATGGAAAAAGCCGTATCTTATGCGGAAATCTACCGAAAAGCAGGTTTTCCTGTCTTTATTTGCTCTTCCTCTCAAGGAACTGGCATTGCCGAGCTGGAGCGATATCTATATGGGATCGGCGGGATATGCGCTTTTGCGGGAGCCTCCGGCGTCGGGAAATCAACGCTCATGAACGCGCTTTTCCCGTCTCTTTCTCTGGAAACGGGCATGCTCTCTGAAAAAATCTCCAGAGGACGGCATACCACACGCAGCGTAACGCTGTATCCTAAATCGGAGCTCATGAGAAAAAACGCAAAGGGATATGTAGCAGATACGCCCGGCTTTTCTATGCTCGATTTTATCGAATTCGACTTTTATACGGTGGAAGATCTCCCGCATTGCTTTCCGGAATTTGAGACCTTTCTCAGGGAATGCCGATACTCGGACTGTTCTCATACCAAGGAGAGCGATTGCGGCATCGTCCGCGCCGTATCGCGCGGGGACATCCCTAAAGAACGCTATGAAAGCTACCTTTCCATTTACGCGGACCTCGCCGGGAAGCGTCCCTGGAAAAAGAAATAAAGCTTACCGCAAACGTCAGGTGCGGCAGACGAAGCAACCATACAAGGCGGCGCAGCCCTTTCGGGCTGTGCCGCCTTGCGTTTTGGACGGTTCGCTTTTTACCAAAAGGGTCTGCCGCCCTGCCGCACGGTCCTCACCGGCAGTGCGGGGAATGCCCGCGTCTTGCAGCAAAGCCCACTCCGTTCCCGCGGCTTTGGCTCTTGTCAGGATCGTATCCCGCACGTCGGCCAAATCCTTCCGAATTTCTGCCGTGAGCGAGCCCGTCGCGGCCCCTTGTTTGAGAGAACCTATACGGCCAAAGCCCTCGCCGAAGATCGGGATTTTTCCGGCGAGGGCGGTATCAATTTTGGAAAAGCGAGTATACGTAAATCGTTGTCTCCGCCGCAGGCGCTCCAAGCACCGCAGACGATAAAAGGAGCAGTATAAGTTCCGTTTCAAGATCTCCGATACAGTAACCGCTTCCCTTTCAGACAGACTAAGGCGAATCTGCTGTTTTTATATTTTTTTCGTGCGCTTTCCTCGTTTAAAGGATCCTCAGAACATCCCGCCTCACAGCGCTTATTTTTATTTAGAAAGATCGATCTGCTGGTCTTGGTACAATGCGTTGCTCATAATCTCAGGGATCTCTCCAATAAAAGCTTTTGCGGCATTCTCATCCCCCTGAAGCTGCCACATAAACCATGCCGTTACATATCCATCTGCGGAATACAGCATTTGTCCATGATCCGTATGGCTTCTCCGTGCGATAACAACACCGGAGGAAATCCCGCTGAACATATCGTTCAGCCCTTCAAGCGAAATGACATCCTTAGGTGCGCCAGCAAGAATCATGACAGGAATGGTTGTCTTGGAAGAATCATAGGGCATTTTCAAGGCCTCTGCCGTATCTTCCTGTGTGGGAGACAGGCTGACAGCGCATCGATACATATCCTTATGTTCTGTATTGTGAATGGTGCTGAATACGCCGACTCCGCCTTGGGAATGTCCCGTAATGCCGATATTTTCCGTATCAACCTTATGATAAAAAATGCTGGTTTCGTCTTCATTGGCAGCCAAAAGCCATGACAGCGTTGCGTCCGCCTTCTTTCCTTCCCACGTGGACGGGTCTTCGTTGCCGATCGCGATGAAGCCCCACGATGCAAGATGTTCGAACACCGGCTTGTATCTGGAAGCAGATACCCCTGTGCCGTTTACAAATAAAACCACCGGATATTTTGTACTGCTCGCTTCCAATTCCGTAGGATACCAAATTTCAATTTTGTCGATATCTGCATTTTCCGGATAATCCGTTTCAAAATAACCGGTTTCATACTTTCCGGCCGCCATGTATTTTGCTTCGATTTCGCCTCCGGTTTTCACTTCCGAAATATAATTCTCCGGCGCCATAGGCGCAGTCAATATAATCGTCCATAATTTTTTCAGTCCAAAATAACCGAGTATTACCAAAATCACAAGCACAACAGCAATGATGAAAATAATCTTTCCCACTGTTTTCATCCTTTCAATTCCTCCTCAATTCACCGGCATGTATTTGTCAAGATATGCTTCCACCGCTTCCATCCACTTCCTGTAAACGGCATTGTCGTTCTGCAAGCCGTGGCCGGAGTGGGCCAATTCAAAATACCGATGGTCTACGCCGTTTTCTTCCAGAACAGACTTGAGCCGAAGGGATGCCCGAAAGGGCTGGACACGGTCATGGGCGCCATAAGCGACTACAGTCGGCACAGAATCCGGCGTGATCCAATTCACTGCGGAAATTGGCTTCATCTTTTCAAGGTAAGCGCCGCTTTTGATCTCATCTACCGTAATTTCTTCGCCCGCCATAACGCCGAACAGTCCAGCCGCCCCCTGATAACTTTCCTCCGTATTTTGGTCAAAGCCGTAATTGTCCCAATCCTCTGTATGAAAGCAGGAGGGGCCAACCGCCCCAAAAGTGAGGACAACCGGCACAGGGGCTTCCGCCGCATCCCGATAGGCATACAGCATGGCAAGGGTATGTCCGGCGGAACCGCCCCCTATCGCCAGCTTGTCGATGGAATACCCCTTTTTCTCTGCGGCCTCAATCACCTGCGGAATCGCCGCCTTGATCTCATTTGACTGCGTAAGGACGCTGGCATTGTTGGTATCGGTGCGGAGCGTGTAGTTAATGCCGCAGGCGACATAGCCCTTGCTGCACAGCCACGCAAGCATTTCCCTGTCGCCGCTCTTATCGCCAGAGGTAAAGCCGCCTGCGTGGAGATAGACCACAAGACCGTAACTTTCTTTCGTGTTGTCCTTCGGCAGGTATAAGTCAAACTTATTTGCTTCCCCATCACCATAAGGGAGATCCGTTTTCAATGTCCCTAATTCATCGCTCCATTGGACGCTGTATTCTTTTGCCCATGACGGTTTGATGACAAACTTTGATATGACGCCGCCGATAAAGGCCAAAACAAAAACCAAAATCCCAATTCCCACAGGCACGGCTTTCACCTTCTTTTCTCTCATTCTTGTTCTCATAGAAAATTCCCTCCAAACAGCGTGCCGCCCATCAGCAGATTCATAAACGCCCGGACCGCAAGTCTGCCGAGAAGAAACGCCACGGCAGCAACAATAAGTAAAATTATCCATCTCTTTTGTGTCAGTGTCATTTAAGGACTCCTTTCTATCGCTTTTCTATTGACAATTTCTCCAAACCATGCTATCATATTGATGATACATTTGTTTTGGCGAAACAATCGTATCATATAATTTGTTTCATGTCAATAGGGGGCGAAAAAATGAAACAAACCGAAAAGAATGTATCACCGATGAGCAATGAAGGACGAAACACCTATGTCATAGAGCACATGACGGACGCACTGCTAAGGCTGCTGCGGGAAAAGCCTATCGATGATATTTCCATCAGCGAACTGTGTGAGCTTGCCGGTATCGGACGGGTATCCTTTTATCGAAATTTCAACAGTAAAGAAGATATTCTGAGAGCGTATATCCACTCGCTTTTTCAGGATTGGACAAACGGATGGGCAAAAGAGGAGAGCATGCCTCTTAGCGGCCTGCTCCGTTCTTTGTTCGCTCATTTTGAAAGGAACCGGGATTTTTACAAACTGTTAAATCAGAGAAATCTTATTTACCTGTTAAAAGACACCGTGATTGGACTTTGCGGCCCAAAGCCGGAGCATTCCAAAGAAGAAGCCTACGCAAGAGCTTATGTGTCCTATGCGCTATACGGCTGGATTGAAGTCTGGTTCCAAAGAGGAATGCAGGAAACTGCGGAGGAAATTGCAGAAATGTTTCAGAATCAGGGGCTCTAATAGGCACGTTTCCTACAGAGGCAGTCGCGCATATGCCGTTTGAATACGCTGAACATAAAAGGAATGGGCAGAGTACGGAGGCTCTGCCCATTCTGTTTTTTTTATTGCGCCTGCACAAGGCTCAAGTATTCCCCGCACGGTACCGCTGACCGCACCCATTCTGCAAAGGAAAGCCTGCCATCTATTGCACGCTAAGAGTTCACATAAGGAAAAATCTCATAATCGACAAAAGATATTCCGAAAAATACCGTGCTTTTCTTTCCCAGGAAAAACGCCGACGTCTCACGACCGGCATCTGCCGCTTGTATGGCTTTTGCGCAAGCCCTTTTTGGCTTTCAAAAACACCGTCGCTGCGGTCCTTCCGTATAACAAGCGCGGGATTTCATCGTCCCCTTCAGGTCAAGCTGTTTTTTGAAACGGAATCCACATACCTTGCCGCAATCGACGCTCCGAATGCAGCAGCAGAGAATCCGCCAAGATCGATAACATATTCAAGTAAAAGAGAGAGGACATTTTCCGTCTCATATTCTCCGCCGGTCACAAACATGAGCGTGGAAACGACGGCAAGTGCGGCAAAGAAAATCAGAGCCGCAAGTCCGACCGGATTTTTGGGAGAGAACATCCGGCCTGTCCGCATCGGTTTTTCCTTCAAAATCCATTGATAAAATGCGCGTTCCAGCAGTACGATCAGCAGGAAAATCGCAACATAACCGAGCAAAATCAAAGAGGTCTCCGAGTCGGTGATAAATATGTCCTGCATAACCGCTTCGGAATAAACGGACAAATAGAAAAAATGACGCACAACATAGCGCAGCAGAGGGAAGAGCCCCGCTGTAATCACAAATATTGCGGACACCAGGACGGCTTGACCGGCTTTTTGAAAAAATATGAAAAAGGCCATTACACCAAAAGAAGCAAATACGGAAGCATACACGACATAATACGCGAGGACCTCCGGCAGATTGCACATCCATTCCATGACCCAGTACCATTCAAAGTAATAATTGTTGAAAAAGCAGTGCAATGCCGTAAAGAGCAGAGCCGCTCCAAGCGGAAGAACAAATACGATAAGTATCATTTTCCAAATCGCCTTTTTCACCATCGGTTTCTCCATTCCACATAAAAATATCAAGTTTATTGTATCATGTTCTTCCCACGAAAAAAAGACCTTTTTGTAAAAAATCACTTTTTTCATTGACTTTCTCGTCCGAATCGATTATACTTTTTTTGTTATAGAAAAAATAGGAGGGAATCATATGGATCTTCGTGCAGTGATCGACTCATTTCAAAATTGCTCATGCGGCAGAGCACATAGCTTCGATTTAAAAGTTTATGAAGCAGACCGCGGACTTGTACACAGAGTGGGAGATATTTTGAGCAAAAGCGGGTTTCCGAAAAAAATATATGTAGTTTCCGATGAAAATGCAATCCATGCTTCAAACGGCATTCTCCATGCTCTTGACCAATGCGGATTTCATTATCAAACAAAGATCTATCCCGATATGCGTTATGCCTATATGTCGACCGCGAAGGAAATCATGAATGCCGCAGCCGGCTTTGACGGAATCCTTTCGATTGGAACAGGCTCCGTCAACGATGTCTGCCGGTATGCTGCCGCGCATGCAAAGAAGGCCTTCGCCATCTTTGCGACGGCACCGTCTATGGATGGATTCGCATCGGATTCGGCACCTCTTATCGACAACGACTTTAAAATTTCCTATCCCTGCCGCCAGCCGTCCGTCGTCATTGCCGACACCGATATCCTCGCGGCAGCGCCTGTCGAGCTGAAAGCCGCCGGTTTTGGCGATATCCTCGGAAAATATGTCGGCATTGTCGATTGGAAGGTAGCAAATTACACCACCGGCGAATATTACTGTGAAAAAATCGTGGCTCTTGTAAAAAAAGCCGTTGCCGACGTGGTCGCAATAGCGGATAAGGTCACCGTTCACGATCCGGAGGCAGCCAAGGCGATCATGGATTCTTTGATTTTGACCGGATGCGCGATGCAGCTCGCCAAATGTACAAGACCGGCCTCCGGCGCCGAACATGTCGTATCGCATTTTTGGGAAATCCATAAGCTCGAGAAAGGCATTTGGCCGGATTTTCACGGAAAAAAAGTAGGGATCGCCACGCTGCTTGTGACAAAAATCTATAAAAAGCTTCTTCATTATCCCTCCATCGAGCCACACAAAGAATCTTTAGACCTTGAGGATGTTCTCTCGCACTACAGCGCAAAAAACAGAGAAGAGATCATCGGATACAATGTTCCGAATCCGACAGACGCCATTGATCCTGCCGTACTGAAGGACAGATGGCCGGATATTTTGACATCCATCAGAGAAGACCTGCCGGACGAGACAGCGCTTCTTGATATCATGCACCGCGCAGGATGCGTAACTGAGCTCCAAGATGCCAATCTTACGCCGGAATTCGCGTTGGAGGCGCTCCGGTACAGTCCTTATATGAGACGGCGGATCACACTGCTTCGGATCCTCGATATGCTTGGAATCGACGAAAACATCCTGACAATATAAAACTGCTCTTTAAAAGACCTCGGCTTGCTCAGCCGAGGTCTTTTTCTTTTTCCCGTATATTTTTCATATAAACCAGAAATACTGAGAATGACATCCAGTCAAATGTCCTCACCGCAAAATCGGCGTGCATTTGACTTCGTCTTTGTCATTGAAATGGAGAGGAACACTGCCTTTGCAGTGCAAAAATTTCAGGTATGAAAAAATCAAAAAGGGATTTTTTATTTTCTGTTCTGTCTGTCTTTTTTATCGCACTTTTGATGTTTGCCCAGTTTTCCAGCGGGATGGCTGTTTTTGCAGACACCCGAAGCAACGACATCGCGGCACCGCCGAATGGGGACTCCAACGGGAACGGAAGCGTTGACGGAAGCGGAAACACCGGCAACGATATCAATAGCGGCGCCGGAAACGGAACGGGCAGCGTCAGCAGCGGAACGGGCGGCAGCGGAAGCTCCGGAGAGATTTCCGCTACCAATAACGGCGACGGTTCAAGCGCAGCAACGACAGCAGGAACCGGCGGCAGTGAAAGCGAGAGCGACTCTACGGCTTGGAGCTGGATTCTGGCCGTCATCGCCGGACTTTTGATTCTTATCATGATCGTTGCCCTCATCGCGAAAAAAAGAAAAACAGACGAAAAAAAGAGATGACTCCCAAAAGGGAGCCATCTCTTTATCGTAATTAGGAAAATACTACAAATTAACCGAGGACAAACTCATCGGAGAATACGCAGTACGTATCGCCAACCAGAACATACGTGAATGTCAGGCTGGAGGTCGGCTGCTGGAAGGAACCCTGACCGAGCTGTACATAAGTATAGTACGGAGAGTTCGGAACGTTCCAGAATCTGCCGTTGAAGTACTTGTCAAGCAGAGAATCCTTTGCTTCAAGCAATTCAGCCTCTGTTCTCTCAACTTCTTCTTTATAGTACGCGAGTCTCTCTTCGCTGAGATAGTCCTTAGAAAGAGCTTCCTCATACGCTGCAACAGCCTTGTCATAAGCATCCTGCTGAGTCTTGATCTGAGCCTCATAGATTGCTCTGCTTGCAACTGTTACATTCGTAGAATCGCCAGCCTTGTAAAGGACGGTGCCGTCAGCATTTCTGTAGAAGAACTCAAACTTGTAATTGGTAACATTGACATTCTCAATGCCGTCGATCGTCGCCCAAGTGTTGCCGGCTGCATCTGCCTTCGTGATCGTTCCCTGCTTCAAGCCGGACAATACAGACGAGGTCTCGATCCTGCGGTAGTTGCTATCCGCCGGATAGTACTCGCCGTCGACAACGATGACATAAGCCGTTCCGTTCGTGTAAGCGCCGTTGACAGCATTGCCGCTTACGAGCGAGAAGTCTGCAATGTTATAAACGATTGCCGGAGCACCGCTGATCGCAGTACCATCGGTCGTTGTGAAGGCGTAAGCGCCGTTCGCATCCTTGCGGACCTGCTCTGTGTAGACCGTAATCGATTCCGTAGAACCAATCACCGTTACCGTATGGTTCTTTGTCGTATCATCCGGTGTAGATTCGGTCCAAGGACCAACCTCTTTCAGGTACGTATAGGACTTATCACCGTAAGTGAAGGTCACTTCCTCTACCTGCGTATAGGTTGCACCCTCTTCGCCAGCCGTACCAGAAGCGAGCACATACAGTTCACCATAGTATTCATATACCGTTACCGTCTTGGTAGCAGGCTCATCAATCGTCTGAACAGGCTCAAGTCCTGCAACGATGGCATCCATCGTGACCGCAGCGCCTTCTGTGATAACAGCGTTCGGAGCACCCTCAGCCGCACCCTCGATCGGGGTTACAGTGACCTGAACATAGTTCGAATCGTTGTATACATCCGGAGTTGCATCGATGAAGGAGATGCCGCCATAGGTATAAACAATGACTTCCTTCACTGTGATGACATTATAGGTATCATACGAAATCTTGAAAGATTCGTAATCTGCCGGATCCACTTCTGTATCCGTTACCTCGACAAGCACTGTACCAGCTTCCGCTGTTTCTGTCAGGTTGACCTGATAGTAAGTACCCGCATTCGCAGCATCCTCAATGAAGTAAATCAAACCAGTTGCGCCAGCATAGGTGTAGATCACCTGCTGTGTAGCCTCATCTTCAACAAGATAGGTGTCTCTGTAATCGTCTACATTCGATGCGTTATTGATGCCGTAAACAAGATTGTAAACATCAATAGCAGCACCGTCTGTCAACGTATTGTTTTCACCAATCGTAACAAGAACATACTGTCCGCTTGCATTCTTGTAGAAGGTATCGCCGTTCGCTCTCTGATAGATCTCAACGCCGGTTGCCGGAATCAGATAATTCGTAGCAGACAGGCTGCTGACATCAACAGTCGGTACGAACGCATCGCCAGCCGTAATACCGGTCAAAACGCCGTTCGTGTACTGGAGATTTGCAATTCTGTATTCGCCGTCCACAAGATAGAAGGACTGAGAATAGATATTGCCTTCCGTCATCGTATAATCATTGGTATCGATGACAACACCGTCAAACTCCTCATAAACCACATTGGTCATATCGGAGATGATCTTGCCGTTTTCATCTACTTTATACCAGTGACCGCCAACGACAGTCAGATCGATAGAAGCTGCTTTCTTCGCATCCTCATAGGTGGAGTACTCACGATAGATAACACCGATTTCCTCGCCGGAAGGAAGCGCATAAGCAGGTTTGTCAGAAACGACAATCCAGTTAGCCGAGAACTCGCCTGCTCTGACGATCGCCTTCGCAGAAGAATCCAGGTAAACAAGCGTCGTATCATCCGCCGGAACCACAACCTCATCAGAGCCGGTCACGTCACCGATGATAGCGATCGCGACAAGCGAGCCATTGCTCTCAACACCGTTCCAGGTCGTCGCAAAGAGTCCCTCGGAAGGAATGTTGGCAAGGGTGGTCGTGGTGATTTCAAAGCCGTCCGCAGAAGGCGTTACGATGATGACAGGCATCGTGTTGACAGCCTGATAGGTCTTTCCATCGAGGTTGACATACATCGCACCCGGGAAATAGCCCTCATCGGTGCTGGACTTCGCGGTAGCGGAGAAGGTGGTATATCTGTCGATATCATAGGTGTCAAAGAGAACTTCCTTGCCATCGGTGTACGTATTGGCAGCCTTACCGCTCTCCCAGTCATAAACAACATCGGAATAAATGATGTTGCCCTGATCATCCTTTTCAAAGACGATTTCCGCGTCTTCTACAAGCAGATAAACGAGATGGGTAATGTCATCAATGTAGTAACCATTGGCAATCGTGTACTTCTCGAAGTCCTCATCTGTTACAGCCTGAACCTGCTCAGACTGCGTGCCGCTCTCACCTTTGTAAAGCGGGATCATAAGGGTCTTGGCTTTGTCGATCACTGCGGTCGCAGTACCATCAACGCTGGTATATTCCACAACCTTCGTGAATCTGAGAACATAGGTATAGCCATTCGCCGTTGCGGTTCTCACATAATACGGACCGAAGCCGACAAGAGCCGTATACTCAGCGGTATAGGAGCTGCCGTCGTCAGCCGTAACTCTGGAGCCTTCGATCTCCTCGATGCTGATGATGTATTCGCCTTCCACATCAAGCCAAGACTCATGAGCCGTCGGAGCAGAATAGCCCTGACCGATAACTGTAAACAAAGGTTTACTCGTACCAGACGTATAATATGCTTCTCTGATTCCACTGCTCGGGTCATTTCTCAGCAAGCTGGAGGAACCATTGGTATTGTCGCCATATTTCAGGTATTTCAGCGAACCGGCATCCTGCATGACCGTAACATAGATCAGGTCTTCGCCCGGATTAACCTTGCCGTCTTTCATCCCATTGGGATCGCCCAGTTTGCCTGCGAAGATCGCATTGTAAACCTCATAGTTATCCCAGTCGAACATGGAGGATGCGGAAGCTCTGACCTCATAGGTCGAAACGCCTCCTACGCCAAAGCGAGCCTCTGTCTTTCTCTGGAAAGCAACTTGTTTTCCATCTTGATCACGGACAATACCGTCCGTACCTACTGTCCATTTGTTATATCCATCGTTGCCGTTCAGCGCAGCATGAATACCGTCGCCCATGTTCGGGGTACCGTTGTTATCGCTGTAAAGAAGTGATCTTGCGCCGTTAATGCCATAATGAGCGTAGTAGTTGGTCCAGCCACGGAACACATTGAGCTTGCCCCACTGAACCGTATCATAGGTCCACTGCGTAATCTCACCCCATTCCTGACCGATTGCAGCCCAAGGAGTCGTTACAACATACTTGCCTGCATTCGCTCCAGAAGTCTGAAGCGCAGCTTCCAGATAATATGCTTCATTCTCAACTGTGCCAGAGCCAGAAGTAGCGATCGAAACATTGTAGGTATTATCGCCCGTTTCGGTCTTCTGAACACCGGTCACAAAACCGCTTGTCGATGTGGTGCTGTCCGTACCAAGAATAACAACGACCTCGTTGTCTTCATTGGTCGCGAACTGGACATACTTTCCTACCATCCAAGCAGCCGTCGCCTGCTTATATCCAGGATCCTGAACGCCGGAAACGATACCGCTATCAACGATAGCTTCTCTTACGTCCTCAGTGAGGAACTGGCACCATGTAGAGCTGTCAAAGACATACTCCGCAGAAGCGCCGCCGACCGAAACCGTAAAGGTGGTTTTCTCGTTCGGAGTGACAGGGATATAGACCGTTTTGGTCGTACCGTCCGTTTGCGCGATCTTTGCGATAAAGTAATCGTCAAGCGCGAAAGCGTCAATCTCTTCAATCACGCCTACGCCAAACGTTGCAAGATCCACCACCTGATAGAAGTGAGGAGTAGCGTTGCCGTAAGCCGCTGTAGCACCATCAATAAAGAAGTGCTTGTTAGAAGGTCTTAGGACGAGCTGCATCTTACCGGTATTGCTGTCAACAAGCTTATAACCGTCGGTACGATAGTCAGCAACTCCGCTGGTACCGCCCGCAGCAAATTCGACCTTCTTGTTCCAAATCACGACGCCGAGGTTGTTGCCCTTCATCTGAGCGTTGCCGATAATGGTGCCGCCGCTGATGGAAGAGTAGTAGTCATATGCGTTTGTAGTAGCGCCCTGTACGTTCGGCGTACCAATATAATAGAACGGATCAGATTCCTTTACAACCGCATTGTCATATTTTCCATCGCCGTCAATGTCATTGAATACGACATAGCACTCACCCTGTGCCGCGTTGATGATTTTGTTCACCGCTTCATCAGGCGTCAGAACTGTTGTGAGGTCATCACCCATATAGATGTCGATCTCATTATTCGTTCCATCGATCTTGTAGCTGACTCCCTTGAAGTTCAGCACCGCAGAGGTAATGACATCGTCTTTATCTCTTACGATGTTCGTCCAAGAGGTAGCAAGAGATTCATCGTACGTTGCAGGAAGAACCGGAACGGTATTCTCCGTCGTACCGATTTCGCGGATGGTCCAGCCAACAAACTTGGAAAGATCATTCGCCGAAATAATCAGGTTCGTCTCGGACGTTGCGCCGACAGAGCCATCACCGTAGGGTGTGCCCAGCTGTGCGCTTGTGGCCTGAAGATAGGTATCGACAATAACGCTATTTTCAGAAGGATTTACGGAAGTAACCGTAACTCTGCTTCCCTCTCCTCCTGCAGCAGGAATGGAGGTAGCGTTTTGTCCGGAAGCGCTCTTGTCAACGACAACGTTAATAAGAGAACCGATATCAGCGTAAGCAAATACGTTGATTTCTGCTTCCTCATTTGCAATGTCTCTGATAGGATCCAGACCAAGAGAAACTCTGAGCAATTTCAGGAAAGCTTCTCCGTCGATAACCAGCCTTTCACCGGAGCCATCCGCTGCAAGAAGCGTAACGCTTGCTGCCGTATTCAGCTCGTTGGTGAAAATCTCGCCCTTCTTTCCGCCGAGGTGAACCAGCGTAGAGAGGGATTCGCCCCAACTTACTCTATGGATATCAGAAACCAAGTAAGCCTTGCCGACTGTGCCCATAGAACCGCCGTTCAACTCAAACCATTCGCCGAGGTTGATGCCGTCGGAGGTCTCGGAGTAATCCGAATCCGTGGGAGTCTTGTTGAAGTTCATGATCGTAGCGAGAAGGTAAGCCGCTTCTCCATACGAAAGCTCGTAGTCAGGATTGTACGTATCCGTCTCTTTGAGGAAAACCTCGTCAATCGCATGGGCATATGTATTCGCAACCTCCATGTAATTGTACTTCCAGTTTTCGTCAGACGTATCGTCCACCTTGTTCTCGTAGCCCATCAGACGAACGATAACCGCGCAAGCCTCAGCCAGCGTGACATATTTGTCAGGGCTGAAGGTTCCGTCACCGTTTCCGATGATGAAGCCACGTCTTTCAGAATACGCAATCGCGGCTCTGTGATGCTCTTCCGTTACATCCGAGAAGGATGTGCCGGCGATCTCGTCGTTCCACGCAGCATCACTCAGCTGGTGAGACTCGAGTTTCGCAACCCAAAGCACGAATTCGTTTCTGGTCAGCTTGTCATCTGCATGCGAGCCAATGATTGCAATGCTGTTGTTTTCAATAAAAGCAACCGCTTTGCTGTACCACTTGCCGCCAGCAGCAGACAAGCCTGCAGTTGTGCCCACTACCATAATGACAGCGATCACAAGTGCAAGAATTCGCTTGAAGTTCTTCATAGTATTCCTCCTAATTATTTAAGTAACCGGCGAATAGGATTCCACCAGTCATACTTAGTGTAACTATCCTACTACATCCGAGGAAAAATTGCAAGTCCTTTTCTCGATTTGTAACATAACTGTAACATTCACAGACGATTTCATCGGATTTCACAGGCTTTCCGGTATTATCATACGCCGGCATCGGCTTTTTGTCAACGGACCTTCCCGATTTGTAACAAAACTGAAACATTCCACAGATCTGCTATATTATATAAATAGGAAGAAAAATGCGCGCCCGATATTCGGGCGCGCAGAAATTCCTTTGTCTTTCACTGCCGGATGGTGATGCCAAGCGCTCTTTCCACCCCGCGCAGGATCTTTGCGGCTGCGCGGTCGGCTTCTTCTACGGTCAGCGTATGGTCTGCACTGCGCAGAGAAACGGAAAACGATACGCTTTTTTTGCCTGCGCCGAGCTGAGCGCCGCGATAAACATCAAAAAACACGATATTTTCGATCAGCGAAACACCGGACGCGCGCATTGCATCCTCGATTTCGCCGACGGTGACCTGTTCCTCGCAGACAAACGAGAAATCCCGTGTGACCGAAGGAAATTTCGGGAGCGGATGGTACGTTTTCTTCCGGTCTGACACAGCGAAAAGATTCTCCATGTCCAGCTCCGCAAGACAGACCGGCGCCGCAAACGTATAGTTGCGGACGACGGTCGGATGCAGCTCGCCTAAGATGCCAAGGCGCATGCCGTCCGCCGAGGTGACGACGGCGCATCGTCCGGGATGGAACGTCGGGTTCGACGTCTCCCTTGTAAATTTCACCTCCGCTCCTGCATAGCGGAAGATCGCCTCGCACATGCCCTTGAGACGATAAAAATCCCCCGTGCCATAAAGACCGATCATGATTTTGATCCGTTCGTCCGGCAATGTTCCCGCAAGTCCGTGGATATTCGTCACGACGTTTTCACGCGGCAGGAAAACCCTCGCCATTTCGTAGAGCGCCGCCTTTTCCGCGCCCTTGTTGCAGTTGATCTCCAGCGTTTCCAGCATCGACGGAATCGCTGTCGTGCGCATGGTTTTGGAGTCCTCACCGAACGGGTTCAGGATCTCCACGCTGCGCCGGCGCGCATCGTCCGGCGCAAGCCCCGCCTTGTCGTACAGCTTCGCCGACATAAAGGAATAGGTATAGATTTCATCGAGTCCGAAGCCGCAGAGCAAACCATGGACATCGTCGGTAAACTTCTGCCTGTCCGTCAGCCCTCCCTGCGTCATCGCGGCGACGATGCTGCCGGATTCGATCTCATTATAGCCGTAGATGCGGACCACCTCTTCCGCGACATCGTTCATACAGCGCACATCGTCGCGGTAAGAGGGGACGTAAACCTGTCCATCTCTCACCGCAAAATGGAGGCTTTCCAAAATTTCCGTCATTTTTTCTGCGGAAAGGTGAATACCGAGGAAGCGGTTGATTTTTTCCGGTTCAAACGGAACCGTCGCCGTCTGCTTCTTTTCCGGATAGATGTCGATCATACCGGACACCACCTCACCCGCGCCAAGAAGCGTGACGAGCTCGCAGGCGCGCTCCAGCGCCGGCACGGTATTTTCCGTGTCCAGCCCCTTCTCAAAGCGGGAGGAAGCGTCCGTGCGCATGCCGAGCTTCTTCGCCGTAACGCGCACAGAGCTGCCGAGGAACATGGCGGATTCAAATACGACCGTCGCGGTGTCCTCTGTGATTTCGCTGTTGGCGCCGCCCATGACGCCGGCAATGCCGACCGGCTTTTTTCCGTCTGCGATGACCAGCATATCCGCATCAAGCTCGCGGCTCTGGCCGTCCAGCGTCAGAAAGGTCTCCTTTTCACCTGCCGTGCGCACCTCGATATGCTTGCCGTCAAGACATTTATAATCGAAGGCATGCATCGGCTGTCCATATTCCAGCATGACATAATTCGTAATATCTACAATGTTATTGATTGGACGCACGCCGGACGCACGGAGCCGCATACGCATCCAAAGCGGCGACGGCGCGATCTTCACATTTTTGATCACACGCGCGCTGTATCGAAAGCATTTTTCGGTATCTTTGATTTCAATGTCGATATAATTCCGGACATCGTCGCCCGCTTCCGTCACAGTCGGCGAAGGAATTTTCAACTCCCTGCCGAAGCTTGCAGCGCTCTCTCTGGCAAGGCCGATAACGGAAAGACAATCGGGACGGTTCGGCGTGATTTCAAACTCGACGGCACGATCACGCATCATGAGCACATCCACAATGTCGTCGCCCGACTTGCACGGCACGGTATCATTTAAGATCAGGATCCCGTCGGTCGCAGCTCCCGGCATATCGTGCGTG
Organism: uncultured Clostridia bacterium; assembly: GCA_944381075.1. Classification (GTDB taxonomy): domain Bacteria; phylum Bacillota; class Clostridia; order Oscillospirales; family CAG-272; genus QALR01. The sequence continues at coordinate 44,725 of CALWJT010000004.1, read as the reverse complement.
GTAAGCCCCAGCTCCTCAATGGAGCAGAACATCCCCTCAGAAATCAGCCCTCTGAGCTTTCCCGACTTGATCTGTGCGCCTGTAGCCAGCTTCGAGATGCGTTTTTCATCCTGCGGACAATAGCAAACCGGCACATACGCGCCCTCGAACACATTGGTCGCCGCCGTAATGACCTGAAGCGTCTTCTCCCCGCAGTCCACCTGACATACCACCAAGCGCTCCGCGTCCGGATGCCGCTCGATTTTGACGATCCGCCCGACCCGCACGTTTTCGATCTCCGAGCCGAGAAGCGTATAGCTCTCCACCTTGGAGCCGGTGTCGGTCATTCTATCGCAGTAATCCTTGATCTCTATATCCTCGCAGTCCACAAAGTCGGACAGCCATTTCATCGATAAAATCATGATTTTTTCCTCCTTCTCCGATTAGAATTGATGCAGGAACCGCACATCGTTCTCATAAAGCAGGCGCATATCGTCGATGCCGAGTCTTGTCATGGCGATCCGCTCGATGCCCATACCGAACGCAAAGCCGGAATATACCTCAGGATCGATGCCGCAGTTGGAAAGAACGAACGGGTGCACCATACCGGCGCCGAGGATCTCGATCCAGCCCTCGCCTTTGCAGAGCCGGCAGCCTTTTCCGCCGCAGACAAAGCAGGACACATCCACCTCCGCGGACGGCTCCGTGAACGGGAAATGATGCGGGCGGAAGCGGATCTTTGTTTCTTTTCCGAACATCCGCTTGGCAAAAAGCTCAAGGATCCCCTTCAGGTCTCCCATCGTGATGCCCTTGTCCACGACAAGGCCCTCCACTTGATGGAAAATCGGCGAATGCGTAGCGTCGGCAGGATCCGCCCGATAAACTCTGCCGGGGGAAATCACGCGGATCGGCGGCTTCTGCACCTCCATCGTCCGCACCTGGACCGGCGACGTCTGAGAGCGCAGAAGGATATTATCTGTAATATAAAACGTATCCTGCGTGTCGCGCGCCGGATGGTTTTTCGGCAGATTCAGCGCTTCAAAGTTATAATAATCGTATTCGACCTCCGGGCCCTCCGCCACGGAAAAGCCCATGCCGATAAAGATATCGCGCAGCATGTTCTCCGTCTGCGCAAGCGGATGACGGCGCCCGACCGCACATGCCGTACCCGGGATCGTAACGTCCAGCGCTTCCGCTTCCAATTTGTGCGCAAGCTCCTTTTCCTTCTTTTCCTCCGCCTTGGCGGCAAGCGCCGCTTCGATCTGCTCCCGGATGTCATTGGCAAGCGCACCAATGACAGGCCGTTCCTCAGGCGGCACGCTTCCCATGCCGCGGAGCACGGCCGTAAGCTCTCCCTTTTTGCCGAGATATCGAATTCTCAATGCCTCAGGATCTTCCGATTGAGCAATTTCTTCCATTGCTTTTTTTCTGATGCTTTCCAGCAATTCCTTCATATTGATTCCTTTCCTTTCCGTCCGGTATGGGAATAAAAACAAAAGGCTCCCGTCCACAAAAAGGGACGGGAGCCATCAGCTTCCGCGGTACCACCCGAATTTCCGCACGCTATGCGGACACTCTGCTTGTCTGTAACGGGACTGCCCGTGCGCCGCTACTTTCCTTCACGGCACCCGCTCCAAAGCGAAAGGCTTTTTTCGTGAGGATCGTCTGCTCTCAGCCGGTGACAGACTTCTCTTTTTCCCCACACGATGAAACAAAGCCGCTTTTTCTCTGCGTTTTCAAATGCTGTTTTTATTAGAATATCACAAAAAGCTTTTATTTGCAACAGGAAAATGAAAATTTATTGGAATTTTTAATTTTTCCCTGATAAAAGGCCAACAAGCGTTTTTTTATTGACTTTTTTGTGAAGAAAGTATATAATAAGTGTGAAGATAATTCTTCAGGAGGGATATTTTATGAAGACCTGTAAACGAATTTTTGCCGTACTGCTCCTGCTTTCCTGCGTGTTTGTGCTTGCATCCTGCGGAACCTTCAGCGGAATCAAGAAAAATTTCACAGATGCCGGCTGGACATTAGTGGAACTCAGCGAGGACGAAGAGGAAGCAAAAACCGCCACCGCTGTCGTTGCCCATCTGGAAGAAGCGGACATCACCTGCACCCTTCATATTTTCAAAAAGGATTTGCTGGATCTTGGTGCTTTAACGCAATATCAATTTGCCTACATACTGGAATTCAACTCCGATTCGGATCTTGACAACGCCCTTGAGGAAATCGTCGAAGGGATCGACAGCGCCGCCGTCCGCGGACTTGTCGAAGGACTGGTAGAGGATGCTCAAAATTCCGACTATATCAATGGAAACTGCTTCCTGTTGCCTTCCCTTATCAACAACAGCGAAAAAGTCGAGCTTTTCATCAAAAATAAACCGTAAGCTGGCTGTAGCCGCCGGACCAAATCGTCTGGCGGTTTTCTTTTTCCTGTGGAAAATCCAATTAAAATCATTTTACTTGACAATAATATATAAATATATTATAATAAAAGTATGTTGCGGGTCTTTTTGAAAAATACTGCCATGGCTTGTCCGCATCATCCAGTTGCTTTGAAAACAGAAAATTTGTTAAAAAAAGGAGGTGTTATATTCGTTTTGAAAGACATACTGATTCCCATTCTCATTGGAGTTGCAGCGCTGGTTGTCGGAATGCTCGTCGGTGCTCTTATCGGATATACGATGAGAAAAAAGACGGCCGAAAAGAAAATCGGTTCTGCGGAAAAGGAGGCGGAACGGATCGTTTCCGACGCGATGAAAGCGGGCGAGGCCAAGCGCAAGGAAATGATCGTAGAAGCAAAGGAAGATATCCTGAAGGCTAAAACCGAAGCGGAGCGCGAAAACAAGGAACGCCGTCAAGAGCTTTTGAGATTGGAAAACAAAGCGCTTGCCAAGGAAGAGACACTGGAAAGAAAAATCGAGAACTTTGAGCGTAAGGACGAGGCTTTGAGCCGTAAAATCAAGGAAAATGAAAAGCTGCGGGAAGAGATCGAACAGATCAAGCAGTCTCAGCTCGCAAGGTTGGAGGAAATTTCCGGATATACGACTGAAACAGCAAAGGCAGAGCTGGTTTCCAAGATCGAAACCGAAGCAAAGCGCGAAGCTGCCGTCAAGCTTGCACAGATTGAAAGTGATCTTCATAACGAAGCTGACACAAAGGCAAAGAACATCATTTCCCTTGCGATCCAAAGGCTGGCATCTGATCAGGTATCGGAAACGACCGTGTCTGTAGTTCCGCTGCCGAGCGATGAAATGAAAGGCCGCATTATTGGACGGGAAGGACGAAACATCCATAAGATCGAGACTCTTACGGGAGTCGATTTGATCATCGACGATACGCCGGAAGCCATTACGCTTTCCTGCTTCGATCCGATTCGCAGAGAAATCGCACGGATCGCGCTGGAAAAGCTGATCTCCGATGGACGAATTCATCCGTCGAGAATCGAAGAAACGGTCGAAAAGGCACGCCGCGAGGTGGAGCTTTCCATCAAGCAGGCTGGGGAAAAAGCGGCATTCGATATCGGGGTCAACGGACTGCATCCCGACCTTGTGCGGTTCCTTGGCAGATTGAAATACCGCACGAGCTACGGTCAAAACGTACTTGCCCATTCGGTTGAGGTCGCATATCTTGCCGGAATCATGGCCAATGAGCTTGGCGTCGACAGCGTACTTGCCAAACGCGCAGGGCTGCTGCACGATATCGGAAAATCCCTCACGCAAGAGGTAGAAGGCTCCCATGTCCAGCTTGGTGTCGAGATCGCAAGAAAATTCAAAGAAAACAAGGATGTCCTCCACGCCATCGAAGCGCATCACGGGGATGTTGAACCGCAAACCATCATCGCCGTGCTCGTACAGGCAGCGGATGCCATATCCGCAGCAAGGCCGGGCGCCAGACGTGAGGATCTTGACAGCTACATCAAGAGATTGCAGCGCTTAGAGGAAATCTCCAACAGCTTCCCTGGTGTAGAAAAATCCTATGCCATTCAGGCAGGACGTGAAATCCGGATCATGGTAAAGCCGGAGCAGGTCGGAGACGAGCAGATGATCGTCGTCGCAAGAGATATTGCGAACAAGATCGAAGCAGAGCTTGAATATCCCGGACAGATCAAAGTCAATGTCATCCGCGAAAGCCGCGTCGCGGAATATGCAAAATGATAGAAAACGGCTGAAATTATATATATCCATTTTCATATAGATTCTGAACATGAAAATATCGGGATTCCGAATATATATAAGATTCAAAAGCGGTCATGCCTTTGGCATGACCGCTTTTTCAACGCTTTTCTGCATTTCGCCCTTCATCCTCTTTGCAGGCGAAAGCCATCCTCTCGGTTTCCATGAATGGTATAAGAATATGAATTTCCATACGATGCAACGATGCCAAGGCTTGCCGCCAGCGTTTCCGTTCCGTCGGCAAAGGTGAGATAAAGCTCCAAATGAAAATCCCTGATCTTTGCCCCCTTTGGAAAATCGGCAGCGGCAAAGGAAAAGGTAGCTTCTTCACCCTTACCAAATGCAGAATTGTTTTCCGGCGTAAGAGAGGCCGTTTGTCCGCCGACACCGTCCTCGCCCACATAATATTCCACTCGGACCGCATAAATCTCGCTCTCACACTGAAAAGAAAAACTCACCGTAAAGCTGTCCTCTCCGCAGCCGCCAAACGAGAAAACCAGTATCAACAAAATCAAAACAGCAAAAAATTTCTTTCCCATGAAAATTACCCGCAAAGCTTCCATATTGCTTCCGCAAAAATTTTTGACGATAACAGCATATCCTCCAAGGCAATAAATTCATCTGCCCCGTGCATTCGGCTCTCTACGCCGGGGAATTCTGCACCAAAAGCGACGCCTCCGTCGACATCATGGACATAAGTGCCCCCGCCAATGGCGATGCAGTATCCCTTTTTTCTCGTCAGCTCTGTATAAACTGCGAGCAGCGTCTGGACAAATTCACTGTTCTCATCGACATAATGGGGCTCGCTCGCTGTCCATTCATCGATTTTCAGTCCTGTCTTTGCCAGACTTTTCTCAAATTTCGTACGTATCTTAGCCGATGTCTGCGAAATCGGGAAACGAATGTCAAAGCGTCCTTCAAAGGAGCCGTTCTCAAAAGAAAATACGCTGAAAACAAATGTCAGGGCGCCGGACTTTTCATCGGAAGCCTGGATGCCGAGAGAGGTCCCGTCGGTCTCTGCGTACCGGAAGGTTTTGGAAAGCTCTGCAAAAAGCGCGGCGCTGCCATCGTCGCTGGGGAGCGCCCCGAGCAGCATAAACAAAGCCGTAACCGCGTTTTTTCCTTCCTCCGGCGTGGAAGCATGCGCGCTTTTCCCCATGACGGTTACATGAACGGCTTCATTTTTTCTCTCAAATGAAGCCTCCACATCCTTGGGAAGCACTTCCTTTGCCGCGGTAAGCTCTTGCTCCGAAAAGCCGCTCAGTACTGCATACGCGCGGTCCGGGACCGCATTGACGGCAGCGCCGCCATAAGCGGAACAAATGGTTTTCCTTGCGCCCGTCTGCACCTTCCCTACCACTTTTCCCCGAATCATTCCTTTTTCCAAATGGATGACCGGAAAGCTTCCATCCGGCGTAAATACCTGCGGCGGCAAAGCTTCCTTTCTGCGGTAATAGGCAAGGTCCGACGAACCGTTCTCTTCGTCGCAGCCGACAATGAATCTCACATTTTTGGATAGCTCATATCCGCATTCCCTTAAGGCGCGCAGCGCAAACAAAACAGCGACGGCAGGTCCCTTGTCGTCGGCAGAACCGCGTCCGTACAGTTTTCCCCCCGAAAGCGTCAGCGTATACGGCGGATTGGTCCAGCCGGTACCCTCCGGAACGACGTCAAGATGGCAAAGCACGCCGAGTGCCGTTTCCTTAGCCGGATCAAAATCGATGGTCCCGATATAATTTTCATGATTTTTTACGGAAAAACCATATTTTTCTGCCATTTCCAGCATAACGGAAAGCGCCCGCGCCGGCTCCTTCCCATACGGCATTCCCGGTTCTGCTGCTCCCCGCACGCTCGGAACGGCAACAAGAGACGACAGCGCTGCAATCATATCGCTCGCATGGTCGTCGATATACTTGCTGATCTTCAGCTGCATGACAATCCTCCTCCCATAAAATAAAAGAAATAAATCCCGCAATCCCGCTCAAGGACGGAATCGTTCAAAAATAAGCTTCATAAGCTCTTATCAGAAAGCCACAGTTAGGGTCTCCCCCAGCCAAAGAGGGCACAGCCATCAAACGGCGGCGCGGTCTTGCTCAGCTTTTTTATATGCCGGCTCTTGCCAGCGATCGGACAACGATAAGATCGGCATTTTTTCCGCATGGTGGGTTCGGATAGTGGAAAAACGGTCGAGAACAGAGCATCTCCCTGCGGATCCGCCTATCCTTCACATTCAAACAAGAACATGTCACAGTTGTCATCGACCGCGAGCTTTTTTGAATACGACGCATATGTCGTTACCGCCGTAAAGCCGATTTCCGCCAAATATCCTTCCATTTCCCCGAACCGGTAAAGATGCGTTTGAAAGTCCATCGTTTCGCTTTGCAGAAGCGCCGCGCCATTATACAGTTCATATACGCTCGGCGAAAACTGCGTTTGGCTTTTCTCGTCATAGTGATTTTTGTGCTTCAAAACTAAGTCAAAGCCCTCTTCCGTCTTGACGGAAACCGCCGTTTCATATTGACTTTCCTCCGCGCATCGGTCAAAAACCGTATCGACCGCAAAAACAAATTTCCCGCCCGGCTTCAAAAGCCCTCTTATCGCCTGCAAAATCGACTTGCACAAATCGATATCCGTAAAAAGAGAGACCGATCCGGAGGAAATAAAGATATAATCGAATTTTTCAGCCGGAGCATAGGCCTTGATATCGGTCAGAACGACCTTCGCAGCCGGTTCCTTCTGTTTCAGCTTCTCCAGCATTTCACAGGACGAATCGAATCCGCTGATATCAAAGCCCCTTTTCATAAAGGGGACCAAGAACCGTCCGCTTCCGCAAAGGGGCTCCAAGATTTTTTCTCCCTTTTTTGCATAGGAAAGATAAAAATCAAGCTCATCCTGCGGTGCCTCCCGATGCAGGATCTCATACATCTCCGTGCAAAGGCGTCCATAATCATTTTTCTTTTGCTGCTTCATTTCTCTCTATTTTTTGCTCGTAATGCAATTCCTTCCGCTTTTTAGGATAGCTTTCGCATCGCTTCCCGGATATCGTCATAGGAAAATCCATACCGTATCAGCGCGGCTATCGCCTTTTGCTTTGCCGCACGCTCCTCAAAGCACGCGCGACCGCCCATCGAAGCGATTCGCCGCACACAAAGCTCACTATAGTCCACATCGAGCGATTCCAGAGTCTCGCGGATGACATCTGCGTCAAAGCCCTTGGCAAAAAGCTCCTTTTGGATGCGCTTTTTGCCATAGCACTTTCGCTGTGCCAGCGTTTCGGCAAGCATTTGCGCGTCCTGCTTTTCGTTTATAAAGCCGTGTACGCAAAGGTATTCTGCGGCAGCCTGCGCCGCCTCGCGGGAAAAGCCCTTTGCCGCAAGCTTTCGCTCGAGCCGCCTTGCCGTACAGCCCGCATAATCCAAAAAGGCAAGACCTTTCTGGATCGCCGCCGTCTCCTCTATGTAAAAAAGGATCGCATCGCACCTCTCTCTGTCAATGGAAAGCGGCGACGTCACCTCCCGAGGAAGTCCCGTTTCGGAAAACAGAGAGGCAAGGACCGTTCCTTTTATGTGCTGCACGTTTTCCCCGTCCGCAATCTCCATACGGATTTCCACCACAGCGCCGCCCGCTGCGGCGCGTATGGAAAGAATCGAGACCGTCAATTTCAGTCTTCCCCGTCGATGTCGATGAGGTGGATGTCGAAATCGTCGCCCTCTCCCTCGTCGTCCTCCTCGAGAGAATACGCTTCTCCCGCGCCAAGGTCGATCTCGTCGCCCTTGGACTTGATCTTCTCCTCCAGCTCCTTCATCAGCTCCGGATTCGATGCAATCGCTTTTCTCGCATTGTCTTTCCCCTGGGCAAGCCGTTCCCCATTGTAGGAAAACCATGAGCCGCTTTTTTGGACAAGTCCCAGTTCCATCGCGATATCTACGATCTCTCCCGCCTTGGATATGCCCTTTCCATAAAGGATGTCGAATTCCGCTACGCGGAACGGCGGGGCCACCTTGTTTTTGACGACCTTGCATTTGACACGGTTCCCGTACACCTCGTCGCCCTGCTTGAGGTTTTCCACCTTGCGGACATCGATACGTACCGACGCATAGAATTTCAGCGCGCGGCCGCCCGGCGTCGTCTCAGGATTTCCGTACATCACGCCGACCTTTTCACGGAGCTGATTGATGAAAATGACAACGCAGTTCGTCTTGGCAATCGAACCAGAAAGCTTACGCAGCGCCTGGCTCATCAGCCTTGCCTGGAGGCCGACGTGACTTGAGCCCATCTCTCCGTCGATTTCCTGCTGCGGGACGAGCGCCGCTACCGAGTCCACCACAACGACGTCGATCGCGCCCGACCGGACGAGCGCGTCGGTGATCTCCAGCGCCTGCTCTCCGCTGTCCGGCTGAGAAACGAGCAGATCATCGATGTTGACGCCCAGCGCCTTCGCATAGACCGGATCCAGCGCGTGCTCCGCGTCGATGAACGCCGCTTCGCCCCCCATCTTCTGAACCTCCGCCGCGATATGCAGCGCCACTGTCGTCTTGCCTGAGGATTCCGGCCCGAAGATCTCTACGATCCTGCCGCGCGGTACTCCGCCGATGCCGAGCGCAAGGTCGAGCGTCAGCGACCCCGTCGGGATCGCTTCAACGTTCATATGCGCGTTTTCGCCGAGCTTCATGATCGTGCCCTTGCCGAAATCCTTTTCAATTTGGGAAAGCGCGGTCGCAAGCGCCTTTTTCTTTTCCTCCGCGGAGATCGGAGCGATCACTGCGCCTTTCTTTTTCTTATCCGCCATAAACCGTTTCCACCCTTTCTTTTTTCTTTCCTCTCTCAAATATCGTCGTCATCCGGCGCAGGCGTTTCCCTTGCGGCCGATTCTTCCATTTCCGCATCCGACTTTTCCACAGCTGCCGCAAGCTCCGCTTCTTCTTCCTCCTCAGATTTTACGGCGGCAAAGCTGATGATGCGGGCATCCGCCGAAAGACGCATGATGATAACGCCCGCCGTATTGTTTCCTTCATAAACGGGGATTCCCGAAACCGGCGTGCGGATCATCGTGCCGTCGTTGGTAATGATCATGATGTCATCGTGATCTCCAACGGAGGCGATCCCGGCAAGCGGACCGGTCTTATCCGTAATCTTCTGGCAGAGGATGCCCATCGTTCCGCGGCTGTGCGCCGTATATCCGTCGAAGCCGTTGCGCTTGCCGTATCCCTTTTCCGTCAGCGTGATGAGCGTTTTTCCTTCCTCCACGATCGCCGCACCGACGACCGTATCGTCTCCGCGCAGCCGGATCCCGCGCACGCCGCGCGCAGCGCGGCCCATGACGCGGGCCTCTGTTTCCTTAAAGCGGACCGCTTTTCCCTCCCGCGTCGCAAGGATCACATCGTTGTCTCCCGTCGTATGCTTCACGAATACCAGCTCATCTCCCTCGTCAAGATGGATGGCGATCTTTCCGCCCTTCCTCTGGTATTCGAAATCCTTGATATTTGCGCGCTTGACGACGCCGTATTTCGTCACCATGATGAAATATTCATTGTCTTCAAAGCCCGCAACCGATATGATGGAGGTGATTTTCTCCCCTTCGCCCATATCGATGACGTTCACGATATTGGTTCCTTTCGCCGTCCTTGACGCTTCGGGAATCTGATAGGCCTTTTTCATATAGACCCTGCCGGTATTGGTGAACAGCAGCAGGTAGCTGTGGGAATTGACGATAATGACGTCTTCGACAAAATCCTCCTCCTTTGTGGACATGCCGATGATTCCCTTTCCGCCGCGCTTCTGCGCGGAATAGGTGGCGGCCGGCGCGCGCTTGATGTAGCCCGCGTGCGTCATTGTGATGACGCATTCGTGCCGGTCGATCAGGTCCTCGTCGATGATGTCGTCGATCGCCGAGGAAATCTCCGTGCGGCGTTCGTCCGAAAATTTTTCTTTGATGGCGAGCAGCTCCTCCTCCAATATCGTCAAAAGCTTGCTCTCGTCGGCAAGGATTCCTTCAAGCTCCTCGATAAGCGTCTTTTTGGCAGCAAGCTCATCTTCGATTTTAAGACGTTCCAGCCCCGCAAGGCTGCCGAGCGTCATATCGACGATCGCCTGCGCCTGGATCTGGGAAAGCCCGAACCTTGCTACCAGCGCATCGCGCGCATCCTGCTTGGACGCGCTTTTCCGGATCGTTTCGATTACCTCGTCGATGTCGTCGAGCGCAAGCTTCAAGCCCTCCAGGATATGCACTCTGGCGCGGGTCTTTTCCAAATCGAAAATGGTTCTGCGACGGATGACGTTTTCCTGATGGGCAATATAATGCTTCAATATCTCCTGAAGACCGAGCAGCTTCGGTTCTCCGCCCACCAGTGCGATCATATTGACAGCACAGGTATCCTGAAGCTGTGTATATTTATAGAGCTGATTGAGGAGCACCTGCCCGTTCGCATCCCTGCGGTATTCGATGACGATTTTCATGCCCGCCTTGCCGGACTCATCGCGAATCTCCGTAATGCCGTCGATGCGTTTATCCTTGACAAGCTCGGCAATCGACTCGACAAGCATACTCTTGTTGACTTGATACGGGATTTCCGTAACGATGATTCTTCTCTTGTCCTCATCCACCTCGGCCCGCGCACGCACGATGATGCGTCCTTTGCCCGTCTGATATGCCTGATAGATGCCGGACGATCCGCAAATGATGCCGTAGGTCGGAAAATCCGGCCCTTTGATATAGTTCATCAGCTCCGCGACGGTCGCGTCGGGATGCTTCATATAGTAAATCGTGCCGTCGATGACCTCTCCGAGATTGTGCGGCGGGACATTGGTCGCCATGCCGACGGCGATTCCCACCGAGCCGTTGACAAGCAGGTTCGGAAAACGAGCGGGCAGGACCTGCGGCTCCTCCAGACGGTTGTCAAAGTTCGGATCGAAATCCACGACGTTTTTGTCGATATCCGTCATCATTTCATTGGCGAGCCTTGACATTCTCGCTTCCGTATAACGATAGGCGGCGGCGCCGTCCCCGTCGACGTTGCCGAAGTTGCCGTGTCCCTCGACGAGCGGATAGCGCATATTGAACGGCTGCGCAAGCCGTACCATCGCATCGTATACGGACGCATCCCCGTGCGGATGGTATCTTCCCAGCACATTTCCGACAGTGGTAGCGGACTTGCAGAACGGTCTGTCATAGGTCAATTTATCCTGATACATCGCGTACAGGATCCTGCGGTGAACAGGCTTCAGTCCATCGCGCACGTCCGGCAGTGCGCGCGCGACGATTACGCTCATCGCATATTCGATGAACGATTTTTGTACGCGCTTGCCCATCTCCACGTCTACGATTTTCTGATTTGCATACGATATGTCATTGTGTTCCATGTATTTTTGTACCTTTCATTTTCTCATTTGACCGCTTAAATATCGAGATTGACCGCGTACTTTGCGTTTTGTTCGATAAATTTGCGCCTCGGCTCCACTTTATCCCCCATCAAAACGGAAAAAATCTCATCGCAGGCCATCGCGTCCTCGATATCCACACGCAGAAGCGTGCGCTTCTCCGGATCCATCGTGGTCTCCCATAGCTGCTCCGGATCCATCTCACCAAGACCTTTATAACGCTCCGCCTGCGCACCGGAACCAAGCTCCGTCAGATAAATGTCCCTTTCATCGTCAGAAAAAGCGTATCGGACCTGCTTGCCCTTATGCACCTTGAAAAGCGGCGGCTGGGCAAGAAATACATGTCCCTCCTCGATCAGCTTTCTCATGTGGCGGAAAAAGAACGTCAAAAGCAGGATCTGGATATGCGAACCGTCGACATCGGCATCCGCCATGATGATAATTTTACCGTAGCGCAGCTTGGAGATATCGAATTCTTCTCCGATGCCGCAGCCCAGCGCCTGAATGATCGGAATGAGCTGCGTATTGGCGTAGACCTTGTCGAGCCGGCTTTTTTCAACGTTCAGTACCTTGCCTCTCATCGGCAGGATCGCCTGAAAATGGCTGTCACGTCCATCCTTGGCAGAGCCGCCCGCAGAATTTCCCTCGACAAGATAAAGCTCGGTGAATTCCTTGCGCTTCTCGTGGCAGTCTGCAAGCTTGCCGGGCAGTCCTGCGCCTTCAAGAGGACTTTTGCGGCGTGCGCTGTCCCTTGCGCGTCTTGCCGCTTCTCTCGCGCGGGACGCGGATATCGCTTTTTCAATGATGATCTTTGCGACGTTCGGATTTTCTTCAAAAAATTCATTCAGCTTTGTTGTCACAAGTCCGCTCACAAAGCCTCTGATCTCGGAATTTCCCAGCTTTCCCTTCGTCTGTCCCTCGAACTGAGGTTCCTGAAGCTTGACGGAGATCACGGCACAGATCCCCTCCCTCACATCGTCTCCGGAAAGAGGGGGATCGTTGTCCTTGATCATCCCTTTTTTGCGCGCATAATTGTTGATAACGCGCGTAAGCGACATTTTAAAGCCGTCCTCATGCGTCCCGCCCTCCGGCGTTACGATGTTGTTGGCAAACGACATCAGGGTCTCATTATAGCTGTCGTTATACTGGATGGCGATCTCTACGGATTTATCCTCCGTTTCGTTTGCCATATAGATGATATTATGCAGGACCTCCCCATGCTTGATGGCATTCAGATGCTCGACAAAGCTCCGGATGCCGCCTTCATATCGAAGATCGTTCGTCACAAGCTCCTCTCCTCTGGCATCGGTGACGACGATCCGGATGCCAGCGTTGAGAAAGGCCTGCTCCCGCATGCGGTTGAGGATGGTATTATAATCAAATTCTACCGTCTCCGTAAAAATTTCCGGATCCGGCATGAAACGGACATACAAACCGTGTTTTTCTCCGCAGGAGCCGACATGCGTGAACGGCCTTGCCACCTTACCCTTTTCAAAGCGCTCCGTATACATTTCGCCGTCGTGGCAGTTTTCGATCTCCGTCCATACGGAAAGCGCGTTGACGACGGAGGCGCCGACACCGTGCAGGCCGCCGGAAAATTTATATCCGCCCGCGCCGAACTTCCCGCCCGCATGCAGAACGGTAAAAACGACCTCCGTCGTCGGAATGCCGAGCTTTTCATTGGTTCCGCTCGGGATCCCCCGTCCGTTGTCCTGAACAGAAACGCTCCCGTCCGGATGAAACACTACCTCCACTTCCGTACAAACACCAGCCATTGCCTCGTCAATGGAGTTGTCCACGATTTCATAAACAAGATGATGCAGGCCCCTCTGGGAGGTCGAACCAATATACATGCCGGGGCGTTTTCTGACCGCTTCCAGCCCTTCCAGCACTTGTATTTGGCTATCCTCGTATACGTTGTTTCCGGTATTGTTTTCCGCCATAATCTATAAATTCCTTTCTTAACCCTTCCTGTCGTTCAGCACGGCAGCTCCTCTGCTCTCTGACAGAGGGTCTTTACTGCAAGCTGTGAAAAATAGACGGTATTTTTCCCTTTTCCAGAAACCAGTACAAACGATTTTGGAAGCTCGCTTGTCACATTTACAGTTTCTCCCCGTCTTTCACAACCGGAAAGATAATTTTTTGTATTTTTTGATATCGTCGCGCTGTCTGTATCAAAAATGCCGACGATATCGGAAAGCTTGACATTTTTGTTGTTCCCTATATGAAGATACATAAGACCTCACAGGAAGATATTTGACTGTAATTTTTTTTATTTTTAAATTGCTATTCTGCCGTTATCGGTACGAATAAGTTCCGTTTTCGACGAATATTCTTTTTGCCTCATCGATTTCCGAAAAATCCCCTTCATCGCAGGTCGTAAGGATGACTTGCCGTCCGGAAAGCTCAGACAGGACAAATTTTTTCCGTTCTCCGTCCAGCTCGGAGAGCACGTCATCGAGCAAAAATACCGGATATTCTCCGCTTTCCTCTCTTGCGATCTCTCCCTCCGCAAGCTTCATGGCAAGCGCAATGCTTCTCTGCTGTCCCTGGGAGGCGAAAATCTTAGCATTCTTTCCAAGAAGGCGAATCTCAAAATCGTCCCGATGCGCGCCTGCTATGGTGGTTCCTGCCAGCACTTCCCTTTTTCGGTTCTCATACATGAGACGCCGGTATCTTTCTTCATTCCCTTTTTTGTCGAACAGTTCTTCGATAGCATCCCCAGCGATATGAGAAAGATAGCGGACGTCGATTTTTTCCCGGCCTTCCGTCATCTGCTGCACCAGAACGCAGGCATGGTCGAACAGGCGCTTTAGATATTCCGCCCGGATCTTTGTGATCGCCGCCGCGCAGACGGCGAGCCTTTCGGACAAAATATCAAGCGTCATCCAAAAGCTTTCCTTCGTCTCATTCTCACTTTTCAGGAGTGCGTTCCGCTGTTCCAAAAGCCGTTTATGCTCCATCAAAGCGGAAAGATAGGAACGGTCGATCTGTGAAATGGCGTGATCGAGAAACGCCCTGCGTTCCGAAGGGTCGTTTTTGACAATCGCGAGATGCTCAGGGCAAAAAAGCACTGCCCTGAAGTTTCCGATAAAATTCGACGTCCTTCCGATTTTGATGCCGTTCTTAAACATTTCCTTTGACATATCCCGAAAAAACCGAACCGACATCTTATTTTCTCTTACCGCATCGACATAGGCGATGCTGATCTGAGAATGATTCTCCCCTTCTCGGATGAGATCCCTTTCCTTTGCATGACGGAAGCTCTTGCCGCTTCCAAAAAAGTAGATCCCTTCGATCACATTGGTCTTTCCCTGCGCATTCTTTCCATACAGTATATTGATCCCCGGATCAAACGAAAAGGGAAAATGCACAATATTCCGATAGTTTTCAAATACAGCGCAGTCGAGATACATGTTTAATCTCTCATTTTGACGGGAAGCGCAAGATAAAGGAAGCTCGAACCATCCCCCGTCGGTGTCGCGCCTTCAATGATCATACTCATATAAGAAGATGTCAAGGACAGCTTTAGGACGTCATCATCGGTCGCGCGCAGGATCTCGATCAAATATTTGCAGGGAAAATAAATCTCAAGGTCATCGCCCGTTTTGTCAATGTTGATTTCATCAAAGAAATTTCCGGATACTGAGACCACGCTCACGCCAAGCACCGATTCCCCGAACTGGAATCTGACGTTGCTTTTTGCCTGACCGGCGATCCTTTCCTCTGTGACGACAGCGGCGCGCTCCAATGAATCCTCAAGCGCATTTCGGTCGATCTCTACGAAAGTCTTGCTTTCCTTTGGAATAAAGCGCTTATATTCGATATACGGCACATCGATGAGTCGGGAAAAGAGCGTCGCCTCCTTTTCCTCGGAGCCGCACTTGATCCCGAAGCTGAAAAGCGCGTGCTTTCGAGTAAGGGAAAACCGGATGAGCTCCTCTTTATCCTCCAAAAGTCTCGCAAGCTCCGCTACCGTCTTGCCCGGAATCAGAAAACTGATCTCTGTTTCTCCTCCCTTTGTGACGATGTCCGTTTTCAGCTTCGCATTTCGGACGGCGAGCTGATAGCTGTCGCAGCCGACGACGATCACGCTATCCTCTGAGATCTCGAAGTAAAGCCCCATCAAAGCCGGGCGCGTCTCATCCTCCGCTACGGCAAAAAGCGTTTGATTGATCAGCTTTTTCAAAAGCTTCTGCGGCATCGAAAAGCGTCTGTCAGGATTGAGCTCCGGCATCTGCGGAAAGGTATCTCCCGCCAAGTAGTGCAGCTGGAACTTCGTTCGTCCGCTCGAAATGGTCGCAAGACTCCCCTCTTCCTCTGCCGTCTCGATGGTAACCTCTCCCGGCATATACTTGACGATGCTGGAAAGCTTGTTCCCATTCATTACGGCAGAGCCTCCGCTTTGTACGTTTGCCCCGATCAGGATCTTGATCCCCTTTTCCAGATCATACGCGCAGAGCTGGCACTTGTCCTCGCCGATGGTTGTGATCAGGATCCCTTCGATGGCGTTGATCGTCTTTTCTGTGGAAACGCAGCCAAGAGATTTTGTGATTGCGAGCAGAAGCTCGTCTTTTTTGAATGTGACCTTCATGATTTGTTCTCCTGTCTTTCAGTATAGCGGACAGCATAGCCGCCGGGTTTTTTGAAATGGTTCTTTTTGTTCGGGATGAAAAAAGAAAAGATAAAAATAAACGTTGTAGTTTTCGTATTAGACCATGTCGGAAATCTGAAAAAGAATAAAAAGTAAGGATATCTCTATCGGATCTCCATCCAGCGGAAGGTGAAAAAATGCTGGGAATCTATGTGGACGAAAAAAATGAGGAGGGGGAAAATATCAGAGAAAGAATGCGGCTGTGAAAAATCTGAAAAAAACACAGGTGGAAAAGAAGAAATTGTGGAGAAAAAATTGGGAAAAGAAATCGATGGGCTTTGATTTCCAAATCTGCCAGAAAATTTGAAGATATTGCAGAGCGAACAGGGAGAAATTATTTCTTAAAAAGAAGGGCTTTGTTGAAAAATAATCTTTTTTTCAACAAAGAAAAAAGGCAAAAAAATGAAAGCACATCGAATTTTCAACAGGCTTTTCCACAGACTGTGGAAAAAGAAATGTCCACATGGGAAACGTCCCTGCGGTTTTTCCATTTTTCACATGAACTCATTGCAGATGCTGTTGATTTCGTACTCGAAGGAGCTGTCCTCCGCCATTTTGTTTTTGATAACATCGACGGAGGCAAGGATCGTCGTATGGTCCCTGCCGAAGATTTTCGCTGTATTCTGAAGCGAAATATTGGTGACGCGCCGAATGACATAAATGGCGATATGGCGCGGGAGCGCGATCTCATTGGTTCTTTTTTTGCCTTTGATGTCCTCGACGGAGATGTTGTAGCGTTTCGATATGCTCTCGATGATCTGTTCGGCGACAAGTGCCGGCGGCACTGTTCCGGAGATCACGCCGGAGAGGACGCTTCTTGCAATGTCTACCGTGATGGTGGAACCGTTGACAAAGCTGTAGGCGCCGAGCTTTTTGATGACGCCCTCCAGCTGGCGGATATTGCTCTTGACATTCTCGCCGAGGAAGGTGAGAACGTCGTCGGAAAGCTTGACGTTCATGATCTGCGCTTTTCGCTTCAGAATGGCGATGCGCAGCTCCGTGTCCGGCGGCTGGATATCCACGATGAGACCGCCTTCAAAGCGGCTCTGGATGCGCTCCTCCAGATGCTGGATATCCTTTGGGGGACGGTCGGAGGTCAGAATGATCTGCTTGCCTGCGTCATACAGGGAATTGAAGGTGTGAAAAAATTCCTCCTGCGTCGCGACCTTTCCTGCGATGAACTGGATATCGTCGATGAGCAGCATATCGGCATTGCGGTATTTGTCCTTGAATTTTGAGGTCGTCTTTTTTTCAATGGAACGGACGAGCTCGTTGGTGAAGTCCTCGCCCTTGACAAAGATGATATTGAAGCTCGGCCTTGTCCGATGGACCTCGTTTGCAATCGCTTTCATCAGGTGCGTTTTTCCAAGTCCGCTCGCGCCGTAGAGAAAAAGCGGATTGTATGCCGTCGGATGATTGGCGACGGCGACAGAGGCGGCATGGGCAAGCTTATTGGAGCTGCCGACGATGAAATTTTCAAAGGTATAATCCTTTTCGGAAACAAAAGAGGAAGCGGCGCTCTCATTCGGCGCGTCACCGTCCGAAAAAGCAGGAGCGGCCGGCGCGTCCTCCGGATTCGTATATTCGCTCTGCGCCTTTTCAAGCGAAAAGGAGGATTTGGCAAAAATCCGTACATGGACGCGGAAATTGAGCGTGCTCTCAAAGATAGCTTCGATTTCCGGCGCGTATTTCTTATTCAACAGATCGACGAAGCCGTCGCTTGTAGTCGTGATGAATGCTTTTTCATCGTCGAGATAGACAAGCTCAAAGTTATTGAACCAAAGCTCCATGACCGCATCTGTATATTTTTTTGACAGCTCGTCAAAGACGATATTCCAGATATCCTTGTAGGAATTCAAAATGCTCCCTCTTTCCGGTTTTGCGTTTTCGCTGCGATAGCCAGAAAACCCCTATTAACTATTATTATATTATATATATAATATCATATAGAGGAAGAAAAATCAAGTGGATTTTCATTTTCACGGCATTTCTTGCGAAAAAGCAGGGCTAAATTGAAAAATATCAAAAAAATTATAAAAATTGCGGTAGAAATTACAGAGAATTTGTGATACACTGGTCACGGAAAATAAAAATAAATTTGCAGCAAGTGAAATGGGAGAGGGGAAAAACAGGAAAAATGAAAATTCTCATGCTTGGAGACGTGAGCCGTTCTTTATCCTGCCGTTATCTTGAGCAGACGCTGCCTCGGTTTCAGAAGGAAAATGAAGTTTCGTTTACGGTTATAAACGGGGAAAACAGCGCTGAACGCAATGGGATCGATAAGGAATCGGCGCAGGCTCTTTTTTCTGCCGGCGCGGATGTCATAACAACCGGAAATCATGTATTTCGGAATTTTGAGGCAAAGCGGCTTCTGGAGGAAAATCCCCGTATCCTGCGGCCGGCAAATTTTCCCGGGAGCGTACCGGGGGATGGGGTCTGTCTGACAAAGGCAGAAGGATATTCCATCCTTGTCATCAATTTGATGGGAGTCGTTATGATGGAGCCTTTGGAAAATCCGTTTATGGCAGTCGACAGGATCTTAGAACGGTATAAGGGGAGGTATGATCTTTCCCTTTTGGATTTTCATGCGGAAACGACCTCGGAAAAGCTTGCGCTCGCGCATTATGTAGACGGAAGGATCACGGTAATGGCGGGGACGCATACGCATGTTGCGACGGCAGATGAAGGTATCCTGCCGCGCGGGACGGCGTATATCACCGATCTCGGCATGTGCGGACCGGACGGGAGCGTGCTTGGCATCAAGCCGGAATGTATCATTGAGAAAATGACGACATATCTGCCGGTGAAATTTATTCCGTCGGAAAATCATGTGACCGCGCACGGCATTCTTGCAGAAGTAGACGGGAATACGGGAAAAGCGGTATCGATCAGGCGGGTAACTTTTTGAATAAAGGGTAGGAAGCGATACAATGGAAGAAAAAGAAATCACGATACGGCTGGCAAAGGCTTCCGACGCGCAGGCGCTTCTTGAGATTTACGCACCGTACGTCGAGCATACGGCGATAACGTTTGAATATGAAGTACCCTCATGCGGGGAATTTGAAAAAAGGATAAAGGAGATAAGCGCACGCTATCCGTATCTGGTTGCGGAAAAGGACGGAAAGATCGTCGGATATTCCTATGCGCATCCCTTTGGCGAACGAGCGGCATATGCAAGATCTGCGGAGACAGCGCTTTATGTGGACAGGAAATACCGGGGATGCGGGATCGGGACCTTGCTTTCCTCTCAGCTTGAGAGAATTCTAAAGCGGCAAAACGTCCTCAACTTATATGCGTGCATCGCGATGACGGAGGGTCCGGATCCTTATTTGACAAGTGCGAGTCCCGCCTTTCATGCGGCGCGCGGATATCGGAAAATCGGATATTTTACAAAATGCGGCTATAAATTCGGCCGCTGGTATGATATGATCTGGATGGAAAAGTTTATCGGAGAGCATGGAGAAAATCCGGCTCCGTTTCTTCGGATCGATGAGATCGAAAAAATTCTGTAGCGACCAAAATCGGCATAAAATAATAGAACAGGAGATAAAAAATGAGCATCATCAAGGATATATCGCTTGCCGCAGAGGGACGGGACAAGATCGAATGGGTAAAAAGCTATATGCCGGTCCTTTCCTCTATCGAGGAGGAATTCAAAAAAACCAAGCCGTTTGCGGGGATGAAGATCGCGATGTCCATTCATCTGGAGGCAAAGACCGCCTATCTTGCAACTGTCCTGCATGCGGGCGGAGCCGAGGTATATTCGACCGGCTGCAATCCTCTTTCTACGCAGGATGACGTAGCCGCGGCGCTCTCGACGATGGATGTCGAGGTTTTCGGCGTTCACGGAGCGGAGGAAAACGAATACCGGACGCATCTTATGGCGGCGCTTTCATGTCATCCGGATCTTGTCATCGACGACGGCGGCGATTTTATCGAGCTTCTTCACGGAGAATGCCGCGCCTTCGGAGACCGGCTGCTCGGCGGATGCGAGGAAACGACGACGGGGATCCACAGACTGAAGCTGCGGGTGCGCGCGGGAACGCTCGACTATCCCATGATCGATATCAACGACGCCGACTGCAAGCATCTGTTTGATAACCGGTACGGTACGGGACAGTCCACGCTGGACGCCGTCATGCATGCGACGAATCTCGTCATTGCGGGCAAGCGGGCGGTCGTCGCCGGATACGGCTGGTGCGGCAAGGGGATCGCGAAGCGACTTGCCGGAATGGGTGCCGTCGTCACGGTCACGGAGGTCGATCCGATCCGGGCGCTGGAGGCGACGATGGACGGCTTTACCGTGATGAAAATGGATGAGGCGGCATCTGTCGGCGATCTGTTCCTTACGGCGACAGGCTGTGAAAATGTGATCGTAAAGCGTCATTTTGAAAAGATGAAGGACGGCGTCCTGCTTGCCAATTCGGGACATTTCAACGTAGAGATCAACAAGGACGACCTGCTTGCCCTGTGCGTATCTCATAAGCGGCGGAAGCCGGATATCGAGGGCTTTGTCATGCCTGACGGAAGGATCCTCAATCTGATGGCGGACGGCAGGCTGGTCAATCTCGCTGCCGGAAACGGACATCCCGCCGAAATCATGGATATGAGCTTTGCGCTCCAGGCGAAAAGCCTTGAATTTCTTGCGGGGCATGCCCGTCTTTTGCCGGGGCTTTATCCCGTACCGCGGGAAACGGACCTTGCGGTTGCGGAAAGAAAGCTTGAAAAAACAGGCATTTTCATCGACCGGCTGACACCGGAGCAGACGCGGTATCTTGGCGTAGAGAATTAAGTTCCACGCAAAAGCGGCAACTGGATATAAATAGAATTTCATATTGTTTTCAGAAAGGCAACACACTGATATGGCAGAAATCAAAATATACGGCTGTACGGTCAATTATTTGAAAAATCCGTGCGGAATCGATGAAAATCCGAGATTCTCCTATAAAATCTCTTCCGATACAAGAGGGGGCAGGCAATGCGCGCGCAGGATCCGGGTAACGGAAGCTCTTACGGAACGTATGGTCTGGGACAGCGGAAAGGTGGAAACGGATGGGCAAATCTTAATTCCGTATGAAGGAGAAGCGCTTTCTCCCCTTACGGAATATCGGGCGGATATTGAGATAGAAACGGAAGCGGGAGAGACGGCATCGGGGGACTGCCGCTTTGTTACGGGAAAACTTGGAAAGAAATGGGACGGAAAATGGATTTCCGCCGATTTCAAGCGGACAAAGGAGGAATTCCTCGGCGCGCAGTATCTAAGAAAGATCTTTTCCGTCCGCGGCGCCGTGCGCGCCGCATATCTTGCCGTCTGCGGACTTGGATATTTTGAGAGCTATCTCAACGGAAAGAAAACCGGCAACGACATGCTCTCGCCGGCCTTTACGCGCTATGATGCGGAATGTATGTATTTGGTATACGATGTGCGCACGCTCCTGCGTGAGGGAGAAAATGCGCTCGGTGTGATCCTCGGCAACGGCTGGTACAACTGCTTTGCCGAGGACCCGTGGAACACGCGCGCGGCGACCTGGCGGCATGTTCCGAAGGGGATCCTGGAGCTGCACATTTTGTATGAGGACGGACGGCGGGAGACGATCCTTTCGGATCCGAGCTGGAAGGCCTCCAAGGGACCTATCACATTCAACGGCATCCGCAACGGCGAATTTTACGACGCAAGACTGGAGCTCGGAAACTGGACGATGCCGGACTATGACGACACCAATTGGGGCAAAACAAAGATCATCAAAAGTCCTGGCGGACTTCTTGTCGCCATGGAAATGGAACCGATCCGCGTGCGCAAGATCATCGGCGCGAAAAAAATGTGGAAGTCCGCGGACGGCTATGTATTCGATATCGGACAAAATCAGGCGGGCGTCGGACATTTCAAGCTGCGCGGACCTGCCGGTACGGAAATCAAATTCCGGTATTCCGACGTCCTGACGGAGGATGGCGAGATCGATGTTTCTTCCATCGGCTGTTTTATTAGGAGCGGTGAGTTCCAAACGGACAAATATATCAAAAAAAGCGACGGCGAAGAGGAGTGGAACGCGATCTTTACCTACCACGGCTTCCAGTATGTCGAAATGTCCGGCATCGATTATGAGCCGCAGCTCTCCGACGTCTGCGCGTATACGCTCTGCACGGACGTTGAGGACATCGGGAGGTTTTCCTGCTCCGACGAGCTGCTCGGCAAGGTGCAGCATCTTTGCCGCTGGGCAACCATCTCCAATATGCATTCCATCCCGACGGACTGTCCGCACCGCGAGAAAAACGGCTGGACAGGCGATGTTTCCCTTTCCTCGGAGCAGATGCTGACAAACTTCGGCACGCGCGCCTTCCTTTCCAAGTGGAGCCGCGACATGCGCATATCACAGCGCCCGGCAGGACAGATCCCATGCGTGGTCCCGTCCACCGGCTGGGGATATTATGGTCTGATGGGACCGGACTGGTCGAGCGCGCTTATCAATGTGCCGTACAACATCTACCTTTACAACGCGGATTTGGAGATCCTGCGTCTGAATTATGAGCCGATCAAGCGCAACTGTGATTTTATGGAATCCATGACGGTGGATTATACCCTGAATTACGGTACCGGCGACTGGTGTGCGCCGTTCGAGGGTCCCGCGATCAGCAAAAACATGGGTGCTTATAAATGCCCCGTCGAGGTTTCGGATACCGGCTTTTTCTATCATGCCGCGATGACGGTGGTAAAGCTTGCACGTCTTTTCGAGAAGCCGGAGGATGAGGCGTATTACCTTGACCTTGCAAAAAAGATCAAGACGGCGTTCCGGGAAAAATTCTTTGATAAAGAAACCTATACCGTCAAAGGGGACTGTCAGACGGCGACCGCCGTGATGCTTTATTTCGATCTTTGCGAGGAGGATGAGCGCGAGCCGCTGCTGCGCCGGCTTGTCAAGCAGATCGAGGAAAAGGACTGGCATCTGGATTTCGGCGTGCTCGGCTGCAAATTCGTCATGCACACGCTCGGCGCAATGGGAGAGGGCAACGTCGGTCACAGGATGCTTGCGCAGCGCACGTTCCCGGGCTGTCAGAGATGGATCGATCTCGGCGCGACGACCCTTTGGGAATGCTGGAACGGCGGCGGATCGCACAACCATCATATGTTCTCTGATCTGTCGTCCTTCCTGTATAAATATGTAGGCGGGATCTCCCCTGATGAAAAGGAACCGGGCTTCCGCCACACCATTCTGCGTCCTGCCGTGGACTGCGGCATGGAGAGCGCCTCCGCTTCCCATGATTCGATGTATGGCGAGGTTGCCTGCTATTGGGCGAACCGCGGCGGCAGGCTGTCGCTCAATTTGAAGATCCCCTTTGGATGCCATGCGACGCTGTATCTGCCGAAGAAACATATGAACTTGCTGAAGGAGGGCTCCCGACCGGCGTATCTGCTCGGCAAATTCGGAGAAAACGATAAGGAATTCTTTGTCGAGCTGAGTTCCGGCGAGTATCAGCTTGCGGAATGAACAGCCTATTTCAGATGCCGGAAAAAAACGTTTTTTGCCCGTATCGATGAGATGCAGAAGGAGGAATCATGCCGAAGATCATTCATACCGCGGACATCCATTTGGACGCGCCGTTTTCCCTTTTCGACGTACAGAAGGCGCAGGTGCGCAAAAACGAGCTGCGCGGCACTTTTTCGTCGATCATCCTGCTTGCCAAGACGGAAAAGGCGGATCTTGTTCTCCTGTCGGGCGATCTGTTTGACAGCGGCTTTGTGACAAAGGAGACGACGTCCTTAATGATCTCACAATTCAATTCTCTGCCGGAATGCCGGTTTGTCATTGCGCCGGGAAATCATGATTTTATTTCTTCCCGCAGTCCCTATAAGAAAGAAATTTTCCCTCCGAATGTCTATATTTTTGAGGAAGAAGGGCTCGGCAAGATTTCTTTTGATGAGATCGGTGTCGATGTTTACGGCTTTGCCTATCTGTCCGAGACCCATCCGTCAAATCCCTTGGCGTCGGCGCCTTCCCTGGACCGCAGAAAAATCAATTTGTTTGCCGGACACTGTGACCTTGGCGGAAAATCGGACTGCTGTCCGATCTCCCCGCAGGACCTTGCAAGATGCGGCTTTGATTATGCGGCGCTCGGTCACATCCATAAGGGAGGCGAGATCAAGCTTGCAGGCAATACCTACTATGCCTACAGCGGCTGTCCGGAAGGGCGTTCCTTTGACGAATGCGGGATCAAAGGCGTGATCGTCGGCGAGTTCAAAAAGGAAAATGGGAGGCTTGCCGCATCCTTTGCAAGCCGCAGAATGTGCCGCAGACACTATGAGAGGCTGACTGTGGATGTGACGGGTGTATCGTCAGATGCGGAGCTTCTGGAGCGCGTCAAAACGTCTGCGGCGCAGGCAGGCCTCGGTGCGGATGCCTTGGTACGCATCAAGCTTACCGGCAGGATATCGCCGGAGGCAAGGCTCTCCCCGAACGTGCTTTCTGCGAGTGCGCTCGGATTGTATTATCTCGAGGTGCGGGACGATACTGCGCCGCTTCTGGATACGGAAACGCTGAAGAACGATATTTCCATCCGCGGCGCGTTTTTCCGTGAGCTGCTCCCGCTTTTGGAAAGCGAAAGCGAGGAAGAGCGCCGTACTGCCGCGGCGGCGCTGCATTACGGGCTTGCCGCGCTGGACGGGGACGACGTGGTGGATTTTTGAAAAGTTTCCAATGATTCATAAATTTTAAAAAGTTTTGTGATGTTTTTGATGTATCCTGCGAAAAGAAAAACCAATAAAGGAGTGATTATAAATGACAAGAGTTGAAAAGCTGCAGGCAAAATTCCCGGACGGAGTGGATGCCTTTCTCACAGTCGATGAAAAAACCTGCTTTTATCTTTCCGAATTCCTGTTTTCGGACGGGATGATTTTTGTGACCAGAAAAAATGCGTATCTTTTCACCGACTTCCGTTATCTGGAGGCTGCGGAGACGGAAGCGCGCGGATGCCGGGTCTCCACTGCCAACCGGTATGAGGAAATCCGGAAAATCATAGAGGACGAAGCGATCAAAACAATTGGATTTGAGGATGACCTGCTCCCGGTTTGCATGCTGGAGCGCTCTAAAAAGGAATTTTCTTCCTGCAGCTTTGTTCCAATGGGCGGCACCGTTCGCACGCTTGCAGAATACAAGGACGAGCGGGAGATGGCGCTTGTCCGTGAGGCGCAGGCGATCACGGACGAAGCGTTTGCGGCGGTGCTTGCGCTTCTGCGCCCTGAGATGACGGAGACCGATGTGGCGGCGGAACTCGAATACCAGATGAAAAAAAGAGGCGCTTCCGGGACGAGCTTCGATACCATCGCCGTTTCCGGCACGAATTCTGCGCGTCCGCACGGCGTACCGCGTCCGGTCACGCTGGAAAAGGGATTTCTCACCATGGATTTCGGCTGTATTTATCATGGATACTGCTCCGACATGACGCGCACGGTCGTCATCGGGAAGGCGGATGCAGAAATGAAAAAGGTATATGAGACAGTCCTTGCCGCGCAGAGAGCGGCGCTTGCCGCTGTCCGCGCAGGCATGACGGGAGCGGAGCTTGACAAAGCCGCAAGAGAGCTTATCAGCGCCGCCGGATACGAGGGCTGCTTCGGACATGGGCTTGGTCACGGCGTCGGAATTTACATCCATGAGAATCCGCGGATATCTCCCTCCGGAAGAACGGCTTTGTCGACGGGACATATTTTTACGGTGGAGCCTGGGATCTACCTCAAGGGAAAATACGGCGTGCGCATCGAGGACATGGTGCAGATGACGGAAAAAGGTCCGCTCGACATCACAAAAAGTCCGAAGGAACTGATAGAAATCGGATGAAATCCCACGGTTCCGGGATAAAATATAAAAAAACACTTGATATTTTGTGATTTATGCGGTACAATGGAACATGATTCAACATTTCAGTGACAGAATGGTTTTGGGAGGTATTTTTCTATGGTAATCGCAGGAGATTTTAAGAACGGCGTTACGTTTGAAATGGACGGGAACGTGATGCAGGTAATCGAATTTCAGCATGTGAAGCCCGGAAAGGGCGCGGCGTTTGTGCGTACCAAGCTGCGCAATGTCATCACCGGCGCCGTAACGGAGACAACGTTCAGCCCGACGGACAAATTCCCGCCGGCTGTTGTCGAAAGACGCGATATGCAGTACAGCTACAACGATGGCGATCTTTATTATTTTATGGATATGGAGACCTTTGAGCAGGTCCCGGTGTCCAAGGATCTTCTTCCTGACAGCTTTAAATTTGTAAAAGAAGAAATGATGTGCCGTCTTGTTTCCTATAAAGGGAACGTATTCAGCGTGGAGCCGCCGATGTTCGTCGAGCTCGAGGTCGTTTCGACGGAGCCCGGCTTCAAGGGCAATACTGCGACGGGTACGACGAAGCCCGCTACGCTGGAGACCGGCGCCGTCATCAAGGTCCCGCTTTTCATCGACAACGGAACAAAGCTTCGCATCGATACCAGAACGGGCGAATATATCGAAAGAGCGTAAGGCATGCGGGCCCTTTCCTTTTTGAGAAAGATCGGGCGCTGCTGGATATTGCGATTGGATTTCTGCAAATAATAAGAGAAAAAACGCCTGAAAACGATGGGCGGAAAAGAGGATAAGGCTATGAAAATTACGGAGAAGGTATCCTATATCAAGGGACTTGCGGAGGGGCTGTCCTTGGACAGCAGCTCGGCGGAAGGAAAAGTGATTTCTGCGATCATCGATGCGCTTGAGGCGATGGCGAAGGAAGTTACGGATCTGAAGGAAAATGCAGAGTACCTGGATTCCTACATCGAGGAGATCGACGAGGATCTCGGTATGCTGGAGGAGGACTATTACGAGGAAGACGGCTGCGGCTGCGACGATGAGGACTGCTGCTGCGAGGAGGATGACGATTTTGTCGAGGTGGAATGTCCGGAATGCGGCGAGACCATTTGTCTTGACGATTCCATCGATTTTGACCACGTGACATGTCCGGCCTGCGGTGCGGAATTCAGCTGTGTATGCGACTGCTGTGACGATGACGAGGAAGACGGCGCCTGTGGCTGCAAACACGGAGACTGATAAGCCGAAGGTTTTCAAAAGCCGCCTTAAAGGGCGGCTTTTGAAAACTGGAATGCGAACCGAAAGGGGAAATTATGAAACGAACGAAAAAGGGCATTTGCCTGCTGCTGGTTTTTTCCGCAATATTGACGATGCTTTCTGCATGCGGCGGCAAGGGGGAGATCATTGCGGTATACAATAATATTCCTGTTTATGAAGAGGACGTAGAGGACATCATCAACTACTATATAGCGACAAATGCAACGGTAAATTCGACAGATGAGGAAAAAAGTGAAATCGCCAAGCAGGCGGTCCGCACTTATGTCAATTATAAGGTCCTGGAGCTGGATCTCAAGGATAAGGGCTATACGGTAGATGAGAAAAAGCTGAAGGAAACGTTGGAGGAAACCATCGCTTATCTGGACGAAAATTTCGAGGGCGGCTATAAGGATTGGTGTACGATGTATTTCGTTTCCAAGAACTTTTTAAAGGAAGAGCTTCGCCGTTATGAGCTGGCAGATTTATTCAATGAGTATGCTTCGGATATGGTTGAAGTAACGGAAGAGGAAATTTTAGATTACTACAATGCAAATGGAATGGAATATGCAGATCCGGCGGGGTATACTTGGACTGCGGTGCTGCGAGAGGTTCTGGACCTTGGAGATGAAGCAGAATGCGAGACAGCAAAGGCGGAAATGGAAAACTATATCCGTCAGATAAACGGCGGCTATATGACGCTGGATCAGGCCAAGGCGGACATTCTGTCGAAATATACGGAAGAGGACGGCTATACGCAGACAAGCTTGTATTCGGGTGAAAATTTTACTCAGATGACGGATGTGAAGGATATCCCGGACCTTTCCGCCGCACTGGAGGAGATCAAGCAAGGCTATGAGGATCTGGATCCAGATGCTGAGCCCGGTACCGATGCGTATAAAACGTATATGTCTTACCTCGGCGACTGCTTTCAGACGGAAGTTTACTATGCGCTCCAGAATATGGAGGTCGGCGAGGTATATGAAAAACCGCTGCTGAGCTTTGCCGGATATTTTATTATTCGTTTGGATAAGGTAAAAGAAACCAGTGGATTTACTTCCTTGGAAGAGGTCCGCGATGAGATAGAGGCAGAGCTTCGGAATGAAAAAATTTCCGATATGTTTGCGGATTATCTGGCGGAACTCAATGATAAATATGAAATCCAATTTTTATTTGATCTTTCGTCGACTTGAGTAAGGCCGAACAAAAAAACACCGCTGCGGCGGTGTTTTTTTGTTCGGCTGGTTTTATGATTACAAGGGAAGCAGGATAAAAAAGACAAAAAGTCCAAATAAAATCAAAGCAACGGAGCCGATAATAATCGGCCATAGAGATTCTTCTTTGTCTCCGTACTGGATACGAGCCCGCGTTTCCGCATCTTTATCGATATAAAATCGAGTATTTTCATCGATTTCAAGCGCGTCGCTGTTAGGTTCCTGCCCTTCGCTCGCTGCCTGTGCCTGACAGATCGTGATCATGCGGCGCAGCGAGGCAGATTTTTTCAGAGCATTGGTCGCGCTTGTATTGTACTCTTGTCCCAGCTCGGATAGTGTTTTGGCGGTCGTTTCGTCAACGGCGCCTGCATTCCGGATGGCTCTGACGAAAGCGCCGATGACCCGTCGTTTATAAAAGATGATGAAAAACGATAAAATCAGTCCAAAAATAAATGGCCAGATAATGAATTTGAGTCCTGTCGAAACACGTTCATCAAGTCTTAGGACATTGACGTATTGAAGAAAATAATCCACAATAATCCCTCCTTATTCAAAATAAATTCATCGAAGATGGATTATAATTGATCAAGTATTGAATCCCCGCAAAGCATTTTCAAGAGAATCTCTAAATCCTGATTGTCCGAATATCCGATCGATACCATTTTGCTCTTCCCTTTTTCAGAAATCTTCACGGTTCTTCCCAGCCGTTTTTGCAGGATCGTTTCAAGCGTGCGGGTATGATCGACGTCATGCACGATTTTGATCGTATCCGGAGGAGACTGGATCGCCTTCACGAGCTTTTCCGTCTCTCGGACGGACAATGCGCGGTCTGCAGCCTGCTTTGCGGCTTTTTCAAGCTGTGCAGGGTCGTCGATTCCCATCAGGACCTTGGCGTGACCCGTAGAGAGCTCTCCGTTTTCTATCATTTTTTTAACGGCAGGAGGCAAAGATAAAAGACGAAGCGCATTTGTTACAGCCGTCCTGCTTTTACCGATTCGTTTTGCCGCTTCTTCCTGTGTCAATCCATAGTCCTCGATCAGTGAGGAAAAGCCCTCCGCTTCTTCGATCGGATTGAGATCGCTGCGCTGGATATTTTCTACCAGTGCAAGCTCCGCTGCCTTTTTATCATCCGCAGAAATGATAATGACCGGAATTTCGGAGATCCCTGCCATGCGCGCCGCCCTCCAGCGGCGTTCACCGGTAATGATCTGATAGATTCCGTCCACAGCACGCACGGTAATCGGCTGAATAACGCCGTATTGGGCGATGGATTCGGCGAGTGTCTCCAGTTCGGAGGCGTCAAATGTTTTTCTTGGCTGATGAGAATTCGGTTCTACTTCACCGATCCGAACCATGGTGATGCCATTTTCACTGCTTGCCGGCTCACTGTTATCGACGAGAATGGCGTCAAGTCCGCGTCCCAGCGCTTTTTTCTTTTGTGCCATGAATCAATTCCTTTCTTATTGTACAACGAAAACGATAAATCATGCGTTTTGTGGCATTTCTATTGTCAGGTATAGAGCTTTTTCTGTCAGTGACTGATGGTGACGGGATGAATCATATCCGCTCCATCAGTTCCGCTGCGATTTTATCGTAATCCGCACTGCCCTTCGCGTATTTGTCATAATATTGAATCGGCGCACCATAGCTTGGCGCTTCACTTAATCTCACGTTTCGTGTGATCGCTACGGAAAACAGCTTATCGGCATAATGTTTTTTCAGTTCGTCTAATACCTGGAGAGAAAGATTCAGCCTCCCATTGTACATGGTAACGAGGATCCCGGTCAAAGAAAGCGTCCCGTTATAAAGTTTTTTCACCTGTTTTATGGTCATCATGATTTGAGAAAGGCCCTCGAGAGAAAAATATTCGCACTGCATGGGAATGATAACGCCATTTGCCGCTGTGAGCGCGTTGATCGTCAGCATTCCGAGCGATGGCGGACAATCGATCAAAATATAGTCAAATTTATCGGAAATTTCCGAAAGCGGATCCTTGAGGCGGTTTTGCCGGTTTTCGACGTCGGCGAGCTCGAGTTCTGCTGCCGCAAGGTCCATGCCCGACGGGATCACGTTTAAGTTTTGATATTCTGTTTGAAGGATGGCGTTCGCTGCTTGACATCTGCCGATGATAACGTCATATGTTGTCGCTTGGTTGCGTGATTTGTGGATGCCGACTCCGCTGGAAGCGTTTCCCTGCGGGTCGCAGTCTATCAGCAGGGTGCGTTTCCCGGCGATCCCAAGCGCCGAAGCGATGTTTATAGCGGAAGTTGTCTTCCCGACGCCTCCCTTTTGATTTGCAAACGCAACAATTTTTGCCACAGGCTTCCCTCTGCTTTCTGATACGAATTCAAAATCTTCAACGAACATTTTTATTATAGCACGCATATTTCTGTAAGTCAAGCTTTGAGAGGAAAACAGGAGAATCTTTATGATGTTCCACGTGGAACATCATAAAACGAAGGGGCGCTGCATTGCAGCGCCCCTTCGCTTGGGAGAAAAACTATGAACCCATAACGGGTTTGCCCGAAGTTTCGGCTGTGTCTTCCGGCAAATGTTCTGCGTGAGTCCCCGGCATAGGACGTTCCACGTGGAACATTGGTATATCATGTGCCTTTCGGCACGGTGATAACGAGCTTTGTACAGGTTTTGCGTTCATCCCGTTCACATCGGACCGGGATTCCGCTCTTGTTCATGATAGCGACGGCTTTGTCTACGGTGTTATAAAAAAGGCGGATGTCCTTGATAACAATTTTTGTGTGTCTGCGGTCTGCGGACATTTCTGCTATCAAATCCTCAGCGGTCCTTCCGCCGACCCCGCTGACCATCGCGCGATACAATTCACATTTCGGTTCCGGCGGAATCCCTTGAAGCTGGTAAGCGGCTTCCGCACAGATTTGAGATTTCAAAATGATTTTTCTCTCTGTCGCATCAAAGTTTAAAAGTGCAAGCTTATGCGACAATGCCTCCTCAGATATTCCAAGCCTTTTGGCCATGCGGTCCTTTGGGATGCCGCTTTGTGACATGATATCAAAAATGATTTCTGCTTCTTCAAAGTAATTGCGCGGCAGAGGGATTTCTCCCGTTTGCGCGAGTTTGTCCGGTTCTGCATCGATGACAACGCACGGGACCGGCGTGATGTCCCCATAAATACAGGCGCGAAGTCGTTTTTCGCCGGCCACAAGCTGGAACATTGGATGGTGTGCCGTTCCGACGGCACGTATGGTAAGCGGATTTTTCATTCCATGCTTTTCGATTGTGTCTGATAAGATCCGGATTTCATCTTCATCAAATTTTTCAGGCGCATGAAAGGGATTCGGACAAATCAGCGCAGTATCGACCATTCTGACGGCAGTTTTCCATTTTCCGCGTGCAAGCTCGCCGATGCGTTCTCTGATTTCGGATCCGGTTTCCGTAGCTTCCATTGTCTCGCCTCCGATATCATAATTTAATAATATCATATCAAAAGACAAGAAAAAAAGCATGAAAACTTTGTCTGTTAAAAAACAAAATTTCATGCGGGTTTACGCTTTTTTCTGGTATACTATGGCGGGTTTTGCAGGATTTTTCAATTAAAGCGGTTTTTTTGTAATTTGTGCATTCCTGCGAGGATATTTTTTGTCAGTTGAAGCCATTTTTTGTATAATAAAAATATTTCGCTCTATCTTTTCATCCGGACGATTGGGCTCATATAAACAGATGTTTCTTTCTTTTGCCAAAATGCAAGATAGTTTGGAAAACGCATTTTCTGCCGCTTTTTGTTCTTCCTTTGCATTTTTTCCCTTTAACGCGATAAAGATCCCGCCTGTTTTCAAAAATGGGATACACCATTCAAGCAAAATACGGAGCTCGGCGACGGCTCTGGCACAGACGACATCAAATGTCTCCCGATATGCCGGGTCCGTACCGAGCTCTTCCGCACGGCCTGTCAAGACCTGGAGATTGGAAAGCCCTAAGCTTCTCGCTGCTTGAGCGATATACGCGGTTTTTTTTGCGGTAGAATCCAGCGCTGTAACGGAAATATCCGGTCGGACGAGCGCAAAGGGGAGCGCAGGCATGCCTGAACCGCTCCCGACGTCAAGAAGACGGCACGGTCCCTCCGGCAAATAGGGAGCTGCGAGCAGGCAGTCGGCAAAATGACGGGTGATGATCTGCTTTTCATCGCGCAGAGCCGTTAAATTCATCACAGCACCGGTTTGCATCATTTGAACGGAAAGCTGATAGAATTGTTCGCACAGCTTGGGCGTTAGATAATGAGATAAATTGTTTTTTAAGAACGTTTGTTCTAAATAGTCTTTAAATTCTGCGGGGATCATCCGATGGCTCCTCCTTGTCTTGTCGGTGACGAAGGTCGAGGTAAATCAGCAAAACGGAAATATCGGCAGGACTGACGCCGCTGATTCTGGACGCAGCCCCGATGGATGCAGGCCTGATGCGTGACAGCTTTTGCACGGCTTCCGTGGACAGTCCCTTGATGGAACGGTATTCTATGTCCGGCGGAAGGAGCCTTTTTTCCAGCTTTGCAAAGTGTTCGGCCTCTCTTCGCTGCTTATGGATATATCCTTCGTACTTGATTTCGGCTTGTACAGTGAAAATAACGCCGCGGGGCAAAGGAGTGCGCGTGCCGTCGATTTCTTTTAGCAGCTCATACGTGATTGAAGGACGCCGAAGCAAATCCGATGCGCGAACGCCTGTTTTGACCGGCGGTTCTCCACAGCCTTGAAGAAGGGCATTCAGCTTGTCTGAGGGCGGAAAAATGGTATTTTCCAGTCTCGTTTTTTCCTTTGCGATCAAGGCGGCCTTTTTTTGATACCGTTCATAGGCAGAATCGGAGAGCAGACTGGCCTCGTGACCGATGCGGCAAAGACGTGCGTCGGCGTTGTCCTGCCTTAACAAAAGGCGGTATTCGGAGCGGGAGGTCATCATGCGGTAGGGTTCATTGGTGCCCTTGGTGACAAGATCGTCGATCAGCGTACCGATATAGGAGCTGTCGCGTGTTAAGATAACAGGGGCTTTTCCCAAGACGAAGCGGGCAGCGTTGATTCCCGCTATCAGTCCCTGCGCGGCGGCCTCTTCGTAGCCGGAGGTCCCGTTGAACTGCCCGGCGCCGAAAAGACCGGGGATCCGCTTGAACATCAGAGAAGCATCGAGCTGGGTAGAATCGATGCAGTCATATTCAATGGCATAGGCGGAACGCATGATGACCGCCTGTTCCAATCCCTCGATGGAGTGGAGCATTTCAAGCTGAACATCTGCGGGCAGGGAGGAGCTGAAGCCCTGCAAATACATTTCGCCCGTCTCAAGACCGGTCGGTTCAACGAAAAGCTGATGACGCTTTTTGTCGGGAAACCGGACGATCTTGTCTTCGATGCTGGGACAATAACGGGGACCGATCCCCCGGATCTCGCCGGAATAAAGCGGGGACCGTCCGAGATTGCGGCGGATGATTTCATGCGTCGTTTCGTTGGTATAGGCGATATAGCAGGGAAGCTTCGGCCGCGCCTCCAGCACCTCCGGCGGCGTGTCGGCAGAATAGGGTGTAGGATGCTCCTCTCCGTCCTGCCGTTCCAGCTTGGAATAATCGATGGTGCGGGAATCAAGGCGCGGCGGGGTCCCCGTTTTGAAACGCATGGTGCGGATGCCGAGCCCGACAAGAGAGGCGGTGAGCGATCTTGCCGCGTGAAGCCCGTCAGGTCCGGAGGAAGCCCGATAATCTCCGATGATCACCCGGGAATCGAGATAGGTTCCGGTGCAGACGACGATGGCCTTTGCCCTCCATACGGCGCCAAGCTCCGTTACGATCTCCGATGCGGCGCCGTCGCTTACCCTTATTTCCGTGACCTCTGCTTGGACGAGGAAGAGCCCGTCTGTATGCTCAAGCGTTTTTTTCATGATATCTCGATACAGCATGCGGTCCGCCTGGATGCGTTTGGACTGGACGGCGGGTCCCTTACTTGCGTTGAGGATGCGATCCTGGAGCATGACCTTGTCCGCTGCGCGCCCCATTTCACCGCCGAGCGCATCGATTTCAAAGACAAGCTGTCCCTTTCCGGTACCGCCGATGGACGGATTGCACGGCATATTCGCAACGGCGTCATTGGAAATGGTGAAGAGCACCGTCCGGCATCCCATGCGTGCAGCGGCAAGCGCTGCCTCACAGCCGGCATGTCCTGCGCCGATCACGATGACGTCGGCGCTGCCAACAAAAAATTCCATAGCAAGCTCCTTTTTTAGATCAATGCGAAAGAGGATGGACGGGTCCGGACAGGGAAACATCTACCGACAAAAGAGATGAGACTTGCCGGAAATGTCCGCAGGCTTCCGCCGCCTTTTCCCATGCTCCGATGATAGGATCGCGGAAAAAACGGCAGCTCGCCGGCGTGCCCGTTCCGCCGGTGCGTGAAAAGGGCGGCCGACGAGCCGTGCTTCGGTACGGGAGCTCTGCGGCAGCACCCGTCCTGAGCTTGGATTTCCGGCGCTCTGCCGCGAGGAATGGCGATGTAAGCTCTTCGGCGCTTTTGGCGGGTGCGGTGAGGGAAGCGGCGGCCGCTGCCGTGCTTCCGCGCAAAAAACAAATTCTGACGGAAAAGCCTCGCGCTTACAAAGAGCTTTCGCCATACGGCTGTTTGCACGGAGGAAGTCCGGTGCGGCCAACAGGGAACGGTGCGTCTCTCACTGGAACAAGAGCATGCGGGAGCGGCCGGACGGGGGCATGGTCAGGGAGGAACGTCAAGGGGAAATCGTCCTTCGGCCTGTCTATTTGTGATATTTTCCGCCGGAAAGGAGATTCATCGCGCGGTAGATCTGTTCGAGCAGGATGACACGCATCAGCCGGTGGGGGAAGGTCATGCGGGAAACGGAAAGACGAAGATCCGCCGCGCGCTTGACCCGCTCGTCCATCCCGAAGGAGCTTCCGATGATAAAGGTGATCTCGGAATATCCGGAAACAGCGGCGGCCGAAAGCTTTTTCGAGAAAGCCTCGGAGGACAGCTCCGTCCCTTCGACGCAAAGCGCGATCTTATAGCTTTTCGCGGGAAGCGAAGCAAGCAGACGGTCGCCCTCCCGTCGCAAAGCCTGCGAGATCTCCCCTTCCGAGGGATTTTCCGGAAGCTTTTCTTCCTTGATTTCCACATTTCGGATTTTGCAGGAGGCGGAAAGCCGTTTTTCATATTCAGAAACGGCGTCGGCAAGATAAAGATCCTTGATATTGCCGACGTGAAGGATATTGATTTGCAGCATAAGCAGTCCTTTTCCATGAAATAGGGGCTCCCTGTCAGAGCTTGGGAGGGGCGTGATCGGGGTTCGCCGGTCTTTGTTCGGTTTGGATAAGGGCGCTGTAGGACGATTTCCGCTCATCCGAGCTTGGTCGGCACATCGCGGCCGGCGACAGCGAGGGTGATCCCGTCGAACGAGGAGAGCGCCGAGCGCACAGCGGCCTCCGCCGTGGGAGGATAATTGTTCTCCTTGGATAGATGTGCGAGCAGGAAATTTCGCGTCCCGTGCTCGGCAAGGCGCCTTGCCAGTTCTCCCGACATGTCATTGGAAAGATGTCCCGTGTCGGAAAGGATCCGACGCTTCAGGCGGTAAGGATAGGGTCCGGACAAGAGCATGTCGATGTCGTGATTGGCTTCGATGATGACGGCCTCTGAACCGATCAGGGAAGAGAGGACGTGATCGTCGATGTGCCCCATATCCGTGGCGACACCAAGCTTTTCCGCGCTTTCTCCGTCGGAATATTCAACGGTATAGCCGACGGCAGCCGCGCTGTCATGCGGTACCGCGAAGGACCGCACGGTCGTATCTCCGAGCCGCACCGAAAAGCAGAGCGGGTGCAGGTACAGATCCCCGAGCAGGGAGGCGTGTACATCTGTGATCAGCGCGCGCGCCGAGGGCTCCGTCATGTGGGTCGGGATGTGGTGCTTCTTCGAGATGATCTCAAGTCCGCGTGTGTGGTCGGCGTGCTCATGCGTGACGAAAATGGCGGTTATCCGCTCGAGGGAGGAGCCGATCTCCCGCAGCGCCTTTTCAACGGCGCGCGCGCTGACGCCGGCGTCGATGAGAAGCTCTGCATCCGCGGAGCGGATATAGGTGCAGTTCCCCGAGGAGCCGGAAAACAGCGTGTATGCTTCAAGCTTATCCATGATAAACCGGAACGGCTCCGAGCGCGCGCACGGAAAGCTCGGTGACGGCGCCCTTTCCGAATACGGTCTCCATACGGGAGCGAAACGCCGCGAGCCTAGCGTACGGGACAAATGCCTGCATGGTCCCGGCAAAGCCGCCGCCGTGGACGCGCCATGCGCCGTCGCTGCCGAGCAGCTCCGAGGCGATGGCGCAGGCCAGAGAAATGCCCTGCTGCTCCGGCGCCTTCGGGGAGTAGTAATTTTGCAGCAGCTCGGCGCTGGAGCGTCCGGATTCCTTGATGATGGAGAGGAATCCGGAGAGATCGCCGGCTTTCAGCGCTGTCATGAGCCGGTCCACGCGTTCGTTTTCATGGAAGAAATGCAGGGCGCGCAGGATGGCGCGATCCCCCGTTTTTTTCCGAAGGGAAACGGCGTTTTGCAAAAGCTCCTCTTCGGAAATGCCGCGCAGGGCGGACTTTCCGAAGAAGGAGGCGACCGCCTTCATTTCCGCCGGAACAGCGGCGTAATCATCCGTCAGGTTCGCGTGAGAGCCGCCGGTATTGACGATGCAGAGCGCATAGCCGTGTCCGGCGAGGTCGAACGCCACGCGCGAGGCTTTGGGGGCTGCGGGATCTTCAAAGTCGATGTAGACAAATCCGCCGGCAGCGCAGGCGATCTGGTCCATGAGGCCGCACGGCTTGCCGAAATGGACATTTTCCGCATACTGCGAGATTTGAGAAAGCTCGATGTAATCGACGGCGCCGCCGTTATAGAATGCGTTTAGGATCGTGCCGACTATATCCTCGAACGCGGCGGACGAGGAAAGTCCGGACCCGCCGAGGATATCGGAGGTGGTGTACGCCGAAAATCCGCCGATGGCATGTCCTCTCCGACGAAAGCCGTCGCAGACGCCGCGGATAAGAGCGGAGGATCTTCCTTTTTCCGCTTCGACGGGAGAAAGCGCACCGGTATCGACCACGTCCTCCGGAAATCCGGCGCTTTTGATACGGATGACGCCGTTTTTCGTCTGAGCGGCGACGGCAATGATATCGAGGTCAATGGAGGCGGCGAGCACCTTCCCATTGTTGTGGTCGGTATGGTTGCCGCAGATTTCGCTTCGTCCGGCTACAGAGAAAACGGAAAGCGAATCCGTTTCTCCGTAAAGAGAGGCGAAAGCATCGATGGCATCGCTGTACCGTGCGCGCACGGCGTCCCTGTTTCTTCCGGGGTACAGCTTTTTAAAAAGTGCATCTGTTTTCTCAAAAAAACCTGCTTTATCGAACATGGCGTTTTTTCACGGCTCCTTGCTTTGAATGGATTTTATTTTTCTGTATGCTTCTGGAGGATTTGCCGCGGCGTCCCTTTCCTGCCGCTGCCTGCTTTTCCGGCCCTTGGCGGTAGGGACGAATAAGACATTCGGGTCCGAAGCCGACGAGATCCTCTCTTCCGGCTTTCTTTAAGGCGCGCAGAACGATCGCGCGGTTTTCCGGACGAAAATACTGGAGCAGCGCACGCTGCTCGGCCTTTTCTTCTTTTGTTTTGGGAACGAAAATCGGTTTTTCCGTGTAGGGGTCGAGACCCGTATAGAACATGCAGGTGGAGACAGTCCCCGGCGTCGGATAAAAATCCTGGACCTGCTCGGGATGCAGCCCCTCCCTTTTGAGAAACAGGGCGAGCTCCACCGCGTCGGAAAGCGTGCTGCCCGGATGCGAGGACATCAGGTACGGCACGAGATACTGCTTTTTGTTCATGCTTTTTGTCAGCTCATAGAACCGTCTTCGGAACCGTTCATACACGTCGATTTTCGGTTTTCCCATCGCGGTGAGCACCGCGGCCGAACAGTGCTCCGGCGCGACCTTGAGCTGTCCGCTGACGTGATACCGGACGAGCTCCTTGAAAAATTCCTCGTTCGGATCGAGCATCATATAGTCAAAGCGGATACCGGAGCGGATGAAAACCCTTTTGACGCCGGGGATCGCGCGCAGCCGGCGGAGCAGATGCAGATACTCGCTGTGATCGACAACAAGGTTTTTGCACGGTTCGGGCGCGAGACATTTCCTGCCGCGGCACATGCCGCGTTTTTCCTGTCCTTCGCAGGAAGGACGACGGAAGTTGGCGGTCGGTCCGCCGACGTCATGGATATATCCCTTGAAATCCGGCAGCTTTGTCAGCGCTTCGGCTTCCCGTACAACGGAATCCTCGCTGCGCACCGTGATCCCGCGTCCCTGATGGTAGGCGATGGAGCAGAAGTTGCAGGCGCCAAAGCAGCCGCGCACGTGCGTGATGGAAAATTTGACCTCCTCGATGGCGGGGACGCCGCCTTCCGCTTCGTAGCTGGGGTGGTAGTTCCGCTCGTAGGGCAGCTCGTAGACCCGGTCGAGCTCCTCCGTCTCAAGCGGCGGGGAGGGGGGATTCTGCACGACGATAGAGCTTCCGTGCCGCTGGATGACGGTCCTTCCGCGCACGGCGTCATGCTCGTCCTGCTGGATACGGCACGAACGCGCATAAGCAAGGTATCCTGCGGGCGTTTTTGCCTTGACTTCCTCATAAGACGGGCATTCGACGGATCCCGGAATGTATCGGTATTCTCTTGTAGGGACGGCATAGGCGGTCCCGCGGATATCGCGGAGACCGCTCACCGGCTCGCCTTTGGCAAGCCGGTGAGCGATCTCCGCTGTCTGATGCTCGCCCATGCCGAACATGAGAAGATCCGCTCCGGAATCGATCAAAATCGAAGGGCGTACGGCATCGTCCCAGTAATCATAGTGGGCAAAGCGCCGCAGGGAGGCTTCCAGTCCCCCGATGCAGAGCGGGATATCGCCGAAAAGACGGCGAATCGCCCGGCAGTAGACCGTCACGGCGCGATCGGGGCGCCGTCCGGCTCTGCCGCCTGCGGTATAGAAGTCATTATGGCGGCGCCGTCCCGCCGCCGTATAGTGGGCGACCATGGAATCGATATTGCCGCCGTTCACAAAGAAGGCGAGCTGAGGACGTCCGAACCGCAGAAAATCCTCGTCGCCCTGCGGCTGTGGGAGGATGCAGACACGGAAGCCCTCCGCTTCCAGCACGCGCGAGACGATCGCCGTGCCGAAGCTCGGATGATCCACATAAGCGTCGCCCGTGACGACGACGATGTCCGGCGCATCCCAGCCGCGCTCTTTCATTTCTTCTTTTGTAATCGGCAGAAAAGCCATATCGCCGCTCCGTTTCCGCCGCTGTTTTCAGCCTTTGAAAAAGGCGGCGTATAGTTTTGTCATGTAATAGCTGTCGTCCGTGCCGCCGAGCTCACGCACTGCGTGCATGGAAAGCATCGGGCTTCCGATGTCCACGGTCAGCACGCCGTAATCTGCGGAAATGCCGGGGCCGATGGTCCCGCCGCCGCGCGCGTCGCTGCGGTTGTTGAAGACCTGATAGGGAATATCGTTTTTCTCGCAGAGCAGCTTGAAGAAAGCCGTCCCGCGCGGGGAGGTCGCATAGGACTGCGTATAGGAAAGCTTGAGCACAGGTCCGCCGTTGAGGTAGACCGGCAGCGCCATTTCGTGCTTGCTCTGATAGGAAGGATGGGTCGCGTGCGCCATATCCGCGGAGAACACAATGGTCTTGGCGAGCGCGCGGTATTTGTCCTCGGCGCTGTAGCCGAGCTTTTCACAGATGCGGTCGACGATTTGAAGAATGGTATTGCTTTTCGCGCCGCGGTTGGAATTCGAGCCGATCTCCTCATGGTCGAAGGCGACGGCGATATCGGAAATGCCGCAGTCCGCCTCTCCCTCGAGAAAGCCCGCCATCATGTCATGAGACATCGCGGCGTCGTCAAGCCTTGCGACGGAGATGAATTCGTCGTTTGCGCCGACAAAGCATCCGTCCTCGGCGTCATACGGTGCGAGCTCGAAGCTGAGGATGTCCTTTTCGGACACCTTCAAATATTTTGCAAGGAAATGAAGGAATTTCGGCTTGCCGTCCGCATTTTGAGCAAAGAAGGGGAGAAGCTCCGTCTGAACGTTGAATTTCCCGTTGTCATTGACGTCCCGCACGACGTGGATGGCTGCGCTCGGCAGGATGATGAGCGGCTTTTTGATATTGACGTTGACGGGCTTTGCTTCGCCGTTCGGATCCTTGATGAAAACCCTGCCGGCGAGCGCGAGCGGCCGGTCGAGCCAGCCGTGGAGGATGAGCCCTCCGTAGGCTTCCAGCGTCAGGCGCTCGATGCCGCAGTCGATTTTGGAGGGCACCGATTTGATCCGAAAGCCGGGCGAGTCCTGATGCGCCGCGCCGATGCGGAATCCGGTCTCGCGCGGATCTCCCACGATTCGG
Source organism: uncultured Clostridia bacterium (assembly GCA_944381075.1). Lineage (GTDB taxonomy): Bacteria > Bacillota > Clostridia > Oscillospirales > CAG-272 > QALR01. Next base: position 3,820 of record CALWJT010000004.1, on the reverse strand, counting down.
AAGGCTGCGCACTGGGTGCCTTCCTTTGTGAAATAATAGGTTTTCCCCTTTTCGACCTGCCAGGCGTCGCCTTCGTGCAGGCGCACGGCGCCGGCGCCGTCCAGCATGGCGCAAAGCGCGTCGGTCGCCTGAAAGGCCGTCGGCGCATTGCTCAAAAATTGTAAAAGGTCCTTTGCGTATTGCTTTTTCGTTTTCAAAATAACCTCCCGTGCCGCGGGTATGCGGCAGCTCTCATTCTCTGCTGATATGGATTTTTTATTTCTTTGTCCGTCCGGATGCCGACTTGCGCGGAAAAACGAGCGTCATCATGCACTCGGACGAGATTTTCCGTTCAAAGGGGACAGAAGCTTCAGGTACGCGCCGCCTCTAAAATAAGGCCGGCGATTTCGGACGCAGAAGCGCCGGCGATATAGCAGGAAAGCTCCGCTCTACGCAGTGCGGCTTCCAGAGGTCCTGCGTCAAGCTCTGTGCCCGCCAGCTTTTTTTCGAGCTGTTCGATGTCGGCGGTGCCGAAAAAATCGCCGGAAAAGGAAAGGGATTCGATCTGCCGTCCTTTTAAGCACAGACAAACGGCGACAAGCCCGAAATCGAACCTTCGGCTGCTCCTTTTTTCGCCGTGCGCGAATGTTCCGAAAAGCCACGCTTCCGAGCGGTACTTGCTCTCGGCAAGAGACTCGACGGCTTCGAGATCCGCCGGCGAAAAGGACCTCGGCACCGCTCCCTCTCTCTGGAAAAATTCCTCGAGATACGCCTTGAACGCTTCTGCCGTCATATCGGCGTATTTTGCGGCGAGAAGGGACTTGAGATTGACCACGCGGCTCTTTACGCTTCGGATCCCCTTTGCGGAGAGCTTCTCCGCATCCGGCGTCAGCACGCCGGACATGGCGGAAATGTCCGCTGCGAAAAGCAGGGTCCCATGGTGCAGCAGCATTCTCTGCACGGAGCCGTCCGGGCTCTTCCTATTATATATGCACTCCGCGGTGCCGGAGCACTTTCCTCTGTCAGGAATGGCAACGAGATCGTTGCGCCCGGAGCATTCGACCGGAACGCCGAGGCCGGCAAGCGCTTTTATGATCGGCTGTGCAAAAGCAGAAAACCGAAGGGCAGTGCCGTCCGGCACGATAAAGGTATAATTGACGTTTCCCTCGTCATGGAAGACCGCGCCCCCTCCGGAAAGCCGGCGGACGACACGGATGCCGTGCCGCTCCGCGAAGGCGAAATCGACTTCCGCGCGTGCGTCCTGATTTTTTCCGATGACGACGGTCGGCGCGTTTCTCCAGAGCATCACGCATGGCTCCTCCGCCGTCATGAGCAGATATTCCTCTGCCGCCATATTGCGGTAGGGGTCCATACAGTCGTTTTTCCAAAGAAGCATGACGCTCCTCCTTCCCGTATGGATTTTGTATTTCACACAAAATCATTTTATCACAAATCGTTTTTTCCATCAAGGTATTTGCAGAAAAAATCGCAGAAATATCATCAAAAACTTGACTTGATATCGGGTGGATGCTATACTGATTGATGATCCCTGTGAAAAAAGCTGGAATAGGCTGCTGCGGCAAAAATGGGGGCCTTATTTGCTTATACAGAAGCTTCTGGGCGTGTCTTGTGGAATTAAAAAGCGGCCGTCCTTGCTTGCGCGCAAGGTGCGGACGCAGATTTGAAAAAACCATCATTATCATTATTATAGGACGATAAAATTACGGAGGATTGTATCATGCTGCTTTATGTTTTGATTTTGAACAAAACCGAGTGTATGCCGCGTCTGGTGTCCGCTCTGATGCGGGCGGGGATCCGGGGCGGAACGATCTACGATTCGATGGGGATCGTCCAATACGCGGGTCATGATATGACGGAGCCGCCGCCGATTTTCGGCTCGCTGCGCAAATATCTGCATCCGGACGGCGGGAACAACAAGACGCTGCTTCTGCTTTTAAGGGAGGAACAGCTCGCGTCCGTGAAAGAGACGGTGAATGAGATGACAGGCGGACTGTCAAAGCCGGACGTCGGGATCTCTTTTGTCATACCGGTTTCCGAGACGGAAGGGGTCCTGTAGACGGAGCGCCTTCTATTGGATAACTTACCGGACGGCCTGCATGTGCAGGCGGCTGTCGTTCTCGTTCGGAATCTGATTTTTCGGAAAGGCGGTTTTTTCTGAAACCGATGGATATATTAAAATGAATACGTTGCTGTCTCTCGGCGTCGCAATGGCGGCGGGACTTCTGTTTACCCGTGTTGTTAAGCTTGTCAAGCTGCCGAATGTTACCGGATACCTGCTGGCAGGACTTTTGATCGGTCCGAGCGTGCTTGGCCTCGTTACGGAGGAGGCGGCGGAGAGCTTTGACATTTTGGTCACGCTGGCGCTGGGATTTATTGCGTTTTCTATCGGGGGTGAATTCAAACTCGATACCCTGAAAAAACTGGGGAAAAAGGTGACTGTCATTACCATTGTACAGGCGCTGGGGGCGGCTTCCGCCGTTTTCGTCGTCCTGCTTGTCGCGGGAATGTGCGGCGCGTTCGGCGAAAATTATCTGCCCTTGGTCTTCACGCTGTCGGCGATCGCGACGGCGACGGCGCCCGCTGCGACGCTACTGGTAGTCAGGCAGTACAAGGCCCATGGGCCGCTGACGGAGACTCTGCTGCCGGTCGTCGCCGGAGACGACGCCATCGGACTGATGATATTTTCTGTGTTCATGGCGATTGCGCAGACGCTCGCCTCCGGGACAGAGCCGACCGTGGCGAGCATGCTGCTGGAGCCGCTTGCGGAGATCGGGCTTTCTCTTCTCATTGGATTCGGGCTTGGCATTTTGGTCGCGCTTGGGACAAGAGTCTTCAAATCCAGAGCGAACCGCCTGTGCCTGTGCGTCACGGCGACAATAATCGGGGTGGGGCTGTCCGAACTTCTGAATTTATCGTCGCTCCTGCTCTGTATGATGATCGGCGCGGTTCTTGCCAATCTCGGGCGGGACGTGGAAAACGTGCTCGACGGCACAGACCGCTGGACGCCGCCGCTTTTCATGCTGTTTTTCGTCATTTCGGGCGCGGACCTCAATCTTTCGATCCTGCCGACCGTAGGGCTGCTCGGCGTGCTCTATATCCTTGCCCGTTCCCTTGGAAAATATTTTGGCGCGATGGCTGGCTCTGCGATGGTGAAGGCGGAACCCAGTGTACGGAAATATCTTGGCTTTGCGCTTTTGCCTCAGGCCGGCGTCGCGGTGGGCATGGCGCAGATTGCCGTGTCGGAGCTTCCGCAGGCGTACGGTCCGAAGATTCAGGCGGTGGTGCTCTGTGCCACCTTAGTCTACGAGATTGTCGGTCCTATTCTGACCAAAATTTCCTTAAAAAAAGCGGGAGAGATCGGAGAAAATTTGTAAAAGTCTTTTTTGCCGGGAAAAGAGAGGGATATCTTTGATTCATTTTGGGCGAAAAAGATATATTATACATACAAATCAAAAAAATAGCAAAAATTTTTCAAAAGGGGGTTGACAAGGAGAGGGGAGATGTGATAGAATAATCGAGCCGCTTCGGGGAGGGGACAAACCGGAGGGCTTGGTCCTTGGAAATTGAACAACAACGAAAGAACGAATTAAGATCTCGTTAATGAAACTTTGAAAGCAAAGTACTTTAAGAAGGTAAGAAGCTAAGATAGCACTCTGAAAGAGGTATCAGCGGGCAGAGGAGACAATGTCCGAAGATATACAAATTTTTAGAGAGTTTGATCCTGGCTCAGGATGAACGCTGGCGGCGTGCTTAACACATTCAAGTCGAACGAAGCATTTTTGGGAAGTCCTTCGGGGCGGAAGAGAAATGACTGAGTGGC
>CALWJT010000003.1 GCA_944381075.1 uncultured Clostridia bacterium | reverse complement strand
GCCGAACTTTTGAATACGCTGATTGAAAAAATCGTTGTCCATGAAGCGGTCAAAGGTGAGGACGGAAGCCGGGAACAGGAGGTAGAAATCTTCTACCGCTTTATCGGCAAAATTGATTGAATGACACCAATATCTTTAACTATGTGATACCGGGGGTGGTTATCCCGACATCACGATGTTTCCGAGGCTTGCGGAAATCTTTCATGTGAGCTGTGATTATCTGATTCGCGGCACACCGCGGAAACTCCAAAAAGTGGCCGCCGAATCCGTTTGGGCGACGACTGGAGGCAAACGCAACTTTGACAGGATCAATGATGCTTTGGCGCAGGGGTGGCGGGTTTTGCAGTCGGCGCTTTCTGTTTCCGACGAAAGCGGATATGTCATGGTAGTCCTTGAAAAGGAAGTATATGAGGAGTAAGAAAAGGGCCGGATGTGCCGTCCTTTTTCCGTTCGAAATTTGGCAAGCGGAAAGAACGAAAAAATCCATCCTGTGTGCAGGATGGATTTTTTTCTCTGTCTGTGGGCGGACCGTTCAGCCCATATCGATATTTTTGAAGAAGGGAATCTCAAAGTGCGTTCCATATATGGAAAGATAAAGGAAATTGAACGTAAGATCTGCGGCAAGAACGATGAGAAGCGTCCAAAAGATCCCGCTTAAAATGTTAGACTTGATTTTTTTCACCGCAAGGTGGATCGGCCGGAAAAGGAAGCGCATGAACAGCGTGATGGCTGCGCCCCAGAAAAACGAGGGGAGAATGGCAATAAAATCCGATTCACCGGTTAAAAACGCATAATTCCACAGCTCGATTCCGAAAATCGACTGGAAGAACGTTGCCGTAAAAAGCTCGATGACCGTCGCGAGCAGCGCGGAAGCAAGAAAATAGGCGGGATAACGCAGCAGCGCACTCTTGGTAAAGACGGGACGCCCGAAAAGACGCATGTCAGACGGCGTGCCGAGCAGCAGATAGACAAAAATGAGCGCGACGCCGTATATGGTACAGAAAGGCATTGTGAGAAAGCCCCTGTCGTTGGGACTGCGGATCAGAAAGGAAAAAACGGTTTCCCAGACCCAGCCGAGAAACGAGAGGATCATTCCCGTGACAAAAAGCGCCTGTATGTTTTTGCTTCTCGTGGAGGAAGGTGCAGCAGTTGTGATCATGTTCATACCTCCGAAACTTTCATATGCTGAGGAAAGATTCGATTCTGAATGATTGAAATGCCGATGCCGGAGCCGGCGAAACATCCCGCTTTCTTATCGTTATATGCAATTTGAAGAACAACGATGCAGTTTCGACGGAAAAATTTTTGTTTATTCCTTTTTCGACAGTATACCATATAAACATGAACAAATTATGAAGGCGAATGAAATAATAAGAAAAGGAAATAATTCTCAAATTTAAGAGTTTTTCCAAATCCCGACGCTTATCGCCGTAAGGCAAGTGCGCTTGCGGACGGGACGGTCAAGCGGGAAGGATGTCCAGGTGCTCGAGAAGGATCTTGATGCCCATGAGAATCAAAACGACGCCGCCGAAAATTTCTGCCTTTGCTTTGTATTTGGCGCCGAACACGTTGCCGACCTTGATGCCGAGCGCGGAAAGAAGGAAGGTGATGATGCCGATGGCGGCCGCTGCGATCCAAATATTGGTGCCCTCGATGGCAAAGGTGACGCCGACGGCGAGCGCGTCGATGCTGGTGGAGACCGCGAGCGGAAGCATGGCGGCAAAGCCGAAGGAGGCGGTCATCTCATCTTCCTTTTTGCGCGATTCCCAAAGCATGCTGATCCCGATCAGGACAAGCAGGGCAAACGCGATCCAATGGTCGATTTTTTCGATATATTCCTGGAAGCCGACGCCGAGAAAATAGCCGGCGACCGGCATGACGGCCTGGAAGCCGCCGAAATACGCGCCTGCGATGAGTGCGCGTCCGAGCGTCGCCTTCTCGGTCGACAGGCCCTTGCAGATGGATACGGCGAATGCGTCCATGGCAAGTCCGACGGCAATGACGATAAGTTCCCACATAATAGACTCTCCTTGTTTTTGGCGGATAAAAAAGACTTATCTGCCATGCGGCAGATAAGTCTCGCCGTTTCATGCAAAACCGGAACGGAAGCCCGTCTCCTGTGTCGGCTTCACAGCGCCGCGCCGCGGCGTCGGCTGCTCCCCTCATCCTTCGCATCATTATATCATGGCCGTTTCTGTTTGTCAACGAAAACGTTGCAGGACTCCCGCCTGTTTTTCGTTTCCGGCAGAAAAAGCAAGCTTTCGGGGCATGGGAGACAGGCCTTGAGCGGGGACATCTTTCCTGCGGCTTTCTCCGCTGGAAAGACGGAAAAAACTTTTGAGGAAAAGAAAGTTTTGTCGGCTTTTGATGTTGACAGAGGGAATTCCGTATGCTATACTTCATTCTATCCTATAGAACGATTCGATATGAGAGAGCGGAGAACGAAGGTATGACGATCCCTGATTTTCTGCGTTTGCTGAAACGCCGTGCGGTCCCGATCCTTTTGAGCATGCTTGCGTGCGGTATCCTGGCGCTTTTCCTTGTCCTGTATATTTTGCCTGCGCAGTATACTGCCAGCACGACTTTTTGCGTGCGCAACCGCATAAGCTATGAGGACGGCATCACGAGCGCGGACATTGCGGCCTGCGAATCCTTGACAGGGCCGTGTATGGCGCTGATTTCCGGCTCGCAGACGATGACGCTTGCGGCACAGGATTTTGACGGACTATCGGCCTCTGACCTTTCCGCCATGATTTCCTTTGAGGATATGGGGGCGGGCGTGTTCCGGATGTCCGTTGCGGACGGCAATGCCGGACGCGCGCAGGCGGTTGCCGTGCGCGTCTGCGAGGAGGCGGCAGCCCAGATCCCGTCTTCCTTGAATGCGGGGACGCTTTCCGTCATCGACGGCGTTACCGTGACAAAGGATTCGCCGCCGGCGGTCCGCGGCGTACTCATCGGGCTTTTGGCGGGATTTGCGGTTTCCGCCGCTGTTACTTTGCTTTTGGATGGCCGCGGGAGCCGGACAGCCCGCGGAGAAAAGGATCAAAATGAATTTGTTTGAAATCGATAAAATACCGGACGAAATTTATGCAGTATTGACAGAAAAGGGGATCCCGAAGGAGGAGATCCTGCTTGCCGCGTACTGCGACCGGGACCGCAGCCATACGCCGTGTGACACCTATCTTGCGGCGACGCAGAAGGAGCTTGCGGTGCTGACGGGGACGTTTTCCCGTGAGACGGATCTGCGGAAAAAACGCACCTCCAGAATCTGGAACGAGTCGGAATATACGGTCTATTCGCTGGAAAAGCTGCATGATTTTAAAATCGAGGAGCTTATTTCCAGTGCGAGATTTACGGCGACAGATGAAAACGGAGAGCCGGTTTTTCTTGCGGCAATGACGAACTACTGCCGGACCTCGATGATCGTTTTCAAAAAGTATCTTGACAAGATCGCAAGGGACGGCTCCTTTGTGGTGGATGCGGACGATGACCCAAAGTCAAACCGGTGTCCGAAATGCGGCGCGCGGTATCCGGAAAAAAACCGGAAGATCTGTCCGAAATGTATGGAAAAGGGCAAGCTGTTCCGCAGGATTGCGCAGTTTTTTCTGCGGTATCGGCTTTATCTGTTCCTTTCGCTCGTTTCTCTTGTTGGGATGACGGCGCTCAGTATTTTTGCTTCCTATTCCTCATCGGGCTTTTTCTACAGCGAGATTCTGGATGAAAGCGGAAGCTTTTACGGGATGATCGCCTTCGTCCTGTTTTTGGTCATCGGCGCGAAGCTGCTCACGACGCTCTCCACCATCGTCAACAATTATGTGACCTCTGTCATTGCGGCGAAGGTGAATTTCGATCTGAAAAAAACGATCTTCGGCGCGATCGAGCGGCTTTCTCTCGGCTTCTTCACCAGCCGTCAGACCGGCGGACTGATGACGCAGCTCAACAACGATTCCAATACGATCTACGACTTTTTCTGCAACATCCTGCCGCATTTCATCGTCAACGTTGTCAAAGTGGCGGTGCTGATAATCCTGCTTTTTATCATCGATCCCGTGCTTGCGCTGCTGTCCCTTTCGGTGATTCCGGTTTCTCTTATCACCATGCGCATCAGCCATGCGAAAAACCGGAAGCTGCACGCGAAGCGCTATTCGAGCCAACGGTCGATGACCTCGTTTCTTGCCGATGAGCTTTCCGGCATGCGGGTCGTCAAGGCCTTCTCCAAGGAGGACGAGGAGATCGCCCGCTTTGACGTGCGGTCGCGGCGCCTTGCCGACGCGGATATCCGGCGCGGCGTGTTCAACACCTTTTTCTCGCCGCTTTCGGGATTTCTGCTCTATACGTTCGGCAATCTTGTGGCGCTCGGCTTCGGCGGCTGGTTTGTGATCCAGGGCAGGATCGATTATGCCGATCTCATGATGTTCACGACCTATACCAATATGATCTATGCGCCGCTTTTTTTCTTCAGCGAGATGTCGGAGATGACGGCGGACTGCTCCAATTCCCTGCAAAGGCTGTTTGAGATCATGGATTCCCAGCCGGAGGTGTGCGAGGCGGCGCAGCCCGTGCACTGCGATACGTTCCGCGGGGACGTCCGCTTTGACGGGGTATCGTTCTCCTACATAAAGAACCATAAGGTCATCGACAACGTCAGCTTTGAGATCGAAGCCGGCAAGACGCTCGGCATCGTCGGACATACGGGCGCCGGGAAGAGCACGCTCGCCAATCTGCTCATCCGGCTTTATGACCCGGAAAGCGGTGCCGTATATATCGACGGTATGGACATCAAAAAGCTCGCGTTCGCTGACCTTTACCGCAACATCGCGATCGTTTCGCAGGAAACGTATCTTTTTATGGGGACCATCCTTGAGAACATCCGCTATGCGCGGCCTGACGCAAGCTACGACGAGGTGATCGCGGCGGCAAGGGCGGCCGGCGCGCATGATTTCATCGTCAAGCTGCCGGACGCCTATGATACGAAGATCGGCTTTGGCTATAAGGACCTTTCCGGCGGCGAGCGCCAGCGCCTGTCCATTGCGAGGGCCATCCTCCGGAACCCGAAGATTTTGATCCTTGACGAGGCGACGGCGGCTATGGATACGGAAACGGAGAGGAAGATCCAGAACGCCCTGCAGGTCCTGATCCAGGGCAAAACGACGATTATGATCGCACACAGGCTCTCGACGCTGCGCGATGCGGACAGCCTTATCGTGATTGAAAACGGCAGGGTGGCGGAGCGCGGTACGCACGAGGAGCTGATGGCACGGGACGGTGTTTATCATAAGCTATACACTTTGCAGATCGAGGCGCTGAAAAACGCCGGCATTGCCTGAGCGCAGAAAGGAATTTAGAAGTGACGGAGCAAGAGCAGCGGGGCGGCAGACGCCGCCCGCCTGACGGTGAGAACGGAAAGAAAAGAACGGCGGAAAATCCGAATACGCCGGAGATCACAAAGGAAAACGCTTCCTTTTTTATGCGGGGCGGCTTCCTTTACATGAAGCATCCGAAGGATGCGGAGCCGGTGCGCGCCGTGCTGCACCGGGATTTCCCTTTTGAATTTCTCTGGGAATATATCTCGGTGCTCGATATCGATGGGTATGAGCTTGCCGCCATCCGAAAAATCGACGATTTTTCGGGAGAGGAGCGGGAAATGCTTGTCCGCGAGCTGGAGCGGAAATATTATTCTCCGGTTATCGAGAAGATCTATTCCGTGAAGGAGCGCTTCGGATTTTCCTATTGGGATGCGCAGACCTCAGCGGGACGGCTGACCTTTACGCTTCAGGATACGTTCAAGAGCATGATCCGGGCGGGGGGCGGAAAGCTGTTTCTCTTTGACGTGGACGGAAACCGCTTCGTCATTGAGAACGTTGAGCGTCTTGACCGAAGAAGCTATAAGAAAATCGAGCTTTACCTGTAAGCGGGGTGATGAAGTTGACAAACGAAAACGAACGGCTTTTCTCCCGCGCAAGAGAGCAGATAAGAGGGCTTTCCGACGGCGATATCGTGTCCGTATGGGAATATGACCTTGACCGCACGGAGCCGCAGGGCTTTTCCGACGGCTTTGTCGTCGTGACGGAGGCATCGCTCTCCGTTTTTGAAAACGGAGAGCAGGTAATGGAGGTCCCGCTCTCCTCCGTTCAGGAATTCCGGTTTTCTATGGGCGTCGGCTGCGTTTTCGCGGAGTATACCGCGAAAACGGGAGAGACGGTGCTCATCTCCCGCGCGGACTGTACCCGCAAGAGCCGGATCGCAGCGGGCGTAAAAGCGGCCAATCATTATTTGCGCTACGGCAGGCATGCCTTTGAAAAATATTCGCCCGCGGCAAGGGTATGTCCCAAATGCGGCCGCGCTTACCGCAGCGGCTCGGAAACGTGTCTTACCTGCATCGACAAAAAGAAGATCGTCTCTCAGCTTTGGGCGGTGATGAAGCCTTATAAGTGGCATATCGCCGCCTCCCTGGTGCTGTTTGTCGTAATTTCGGCCATCAACCTGATTACGCCGTATTTAAATCGGGTGCTGGTGGATGATTATATCCGCAGTGAGGAGCCGGTGCTGCTTTCCGCCTTTGCCGCCGCTGTGCTTGCGATTCTGGTAGCTCAGCTCGTGCAAAGGGGTCTTACCTCCGTGCGCAACTGGTTCCTTGTCATTGCCGGCAACAAGGTCGTCCTTCGTCTGCGCGGAATCGTATTCGACAAGATCCAGCAGCTTTCCATATCCCGCATCTCCAAACGGACGGCGGGCGAGCTTCTCAATCGGGTGTCGAACGATACGGCGAGGATCCGGATGTTCATCGTCAATCAGATGTCCAGCATGCTGGAGCAGATGATGCTGTTTTTGGCGGTCGGGACGGCGCTGTTTCTTTATGACTGGAAGCTGGCGCTCCTCATCATCCTTCCGACCCCGCTCGTCGTCATCGCATTTGCGCTTTTCCGCGGAGCGATGAACAAGCTGTTCCGGCGCAACTGGGAAAGACAGTCTCAGTCGAATACAGTCCTGCACGACATTTTTTCCGGCATCCGCGTCGTGAAATCTTACGGCATGGAGCACCGCGAATCGCAGCGCTTTGAGGAATATGCCGCGGCGGAGCGGGAGTCGCAGCTCAAAATCGAAAAGAAATGGGCCTATATCAACCCGATCCTGCAATTTTTAATGGGTGTGGGGGAATTTATCCTTCTGTATTATGCCGGAAGCGCCGTCCTTGGCGGGACGATGAGCTATGGCGAGATGTCGCAGTTTTCCAGCTACGCCTCGATGCTGTATGCGCCGCTTCAGTTTCTTGCGACATTGCCAAGACAGATCATGCAGGCGGCGACATCCATCACCAAGGTGTTCGAGATCATCGACGAGCCGGTGGAGATTCAGGATGCTGCGGATGCTGTTGATCTGGATATCAAGGGAAATATCGACATCGAGGACGTGTCGTTCGGCTATGACGAAACGGCTGAGGTCCTGCGGGACATCACGCTTCATGTGAAGCCGGGCGATTTCATCGGACTTGTCGGCAGATCGGGCACCGGAAAATCGACGCTCATCAATTTGATCATGCGCATGTACGACGTCGACGAGGGCATCATCAAAATCGACGGCGTGGACATTCGGGATATTTCCCAGCGTTCTCTGCGCTCTCAGATCGGCGTGGTCCTTCAGGAGACCTTCCTCTTCAACGGAACGATTTTTCAAAATATTGCCTATGCGAAGCAGGATGCCACGCGGGAGGAGGTCATCGCCGCGGCGAAGACGGCGGGCGCGCACAGCTTTATCGTCAAGCTGACCGACGGCTACAACACATGGGTTGGCGAGCGCGGCTGTACGCTTTCCGGCGGAGAAAAGCAAAGGATCGCCATCGCCCGTGCGCTTCTGCACAATCCAAAGATCCTGATTCTCGACGAGGCCACGGCCTCTCTGGATACCGAAACGGAGAAGCAGATCCAGGATTCTCTCGCAGCGCTTTCCCGCGAGCGCACGACCATCGCGATTGCGCACAGGCTTTCCACTCTGCGGAATGCGACGAAGCTTGTCGTGCTCGACCGCGGCAGGATCGTCGAAACGGGGACCCATGACGAGCTCATCGAGAAAAAAGGAATTTACTATAATCTTGTGATGGCACAAAGAGAGATGTCGAAAATGGCTTAAAACATTTCAGCCTTTTCGATATCGAGCAAAAAGCCCGGACGGTTTTCCGTCCGGGCTTTTTGTCGTGTGATTTTTCTGCGCATACAATACAGTAGGCGAATAATCGCCGGCGGACGTACATACCCTTTGATGTCCGCTTCATAAAAAAGAGAGGAAGGATAGAATTGAAACAGATCGAACGATTTGCCGTCATCGGAGGCGATATGCGGCAGCTGGTGGCGGCGCGGGAGCTTGCGGCGCACGGACATGGAGTCGTGATTTGGGGCTTCGATATATACGACGGAAATTATGGCAATATCGAAAAAGCGGTATCGGCGGGCGAGGCACTGCGCGGCGCACGGTGCATACTGCTGCCGCTCCCCTATAGCTATGATGGCATAAGACTCAACTGTCCGCTTGCAGAAGAGGAGATCCGCGTATCGGATATCCTCTCCGGAGCAGAGGCGGACGCTGTTATTTTTGCCGGAATGTCGAAAATGGACGACCCCCGCGTGGTAGATTATTATGAAAGGGAAGAGTTTTCCGTGCTCAATGCCATTCCGACGGCAGAGGGCGCCCTTGCCATCGCCATGTCCGAGCTGCCGATCACCGTACATGGGATGCGGGTAGGGGTCACCGGATTTGGCAGGATCGGGAAAACCGTCGCCGCGCTGTTCCGTGCCGCCGGCGCCGATGTCACGGTGTTCGCGCGCAGCTTTGCGGCGCTCGCCTGGGCGGAAACCTATAGCTGCAGGCCGGAGCATTTTGACAGGCTTCGGGAAGAGGCGCATGCCTTCGATTGTATCGTCAATACGGTGCCGTCCCTTGTCATTGACGCCGCTGTTTTGAAAAAAATGAGACAGGATACGCTGGTCATCGACCTTGCATCAAAGCCCGGCGGCGTGGATTTTGCCGCGGCGGAGCGCTTTGGGATCCGCGCGCTGCCTGCCCTTTCTCTGCCCGGCAAATCGTCTCCCGATACGGCAGGCAGGATCATTTCAGAGACGATTTTAAATATACTGTGTGAAAAAGGAGTTATATAGAGCATGATAGGATATTGCTTCTGCGGTTCATTTTGTACCATATCCAAATCCATAAAGATTCTGCGGTCACTTGCGGCGGAGGGCAATCAGATCCTTCCGATCATGAGTGACAGCGTCTATACGACGGATACCCGCTTCGGCCGCGCGGAGGATACCGTCCGGACGGTCGAGGAGATCTGCGGCATGCCGGTCGTCCATACCATTGTCGGCGCGGAGCCGATCGGCCCTAAGATTTCGCTCGATATGCTGGTGATTTCCCCTTGCACGGGCAATACACTTGCCAAGCTTGCAGCCGGTATTACGGATACGCCCGTGACGATGGCAGCCAAGGCGCAGCTGCGACGGGACCGTCCGGTCGTGATCGCGCTTGCCACCAACGACGGACTTTCTGCCAATCTCAAGAATATAGGGCTTCTGATGTCCCGCAAAAACATTTATTTTGTGCCGATGGCGCAGGATGATCCGGAAAACAAGCCTTATTCGCTTGTCTGTGATTTTGATATGCTGAAAAATACGATGGTGTCGGCGTTCGCGGGCAGACAGCTCACGCCGGTATTCTGAGAAAATATAGATGTTGGAGCCGTGGAAAAGCATTGCGGCGAAGGCGTCAGGCAGGAGCGCAGGAGACGCGGCGAACTCTCTCCTCTGCGCTCCTGCCTGCTCTGCGAAAGCCGCAGGGCCCCTTCCTGCGGGCGGATTTTGTCCCGAAAACGGACATGCCGGAATGCGGAAAGGCGCATATTTTTTCCATGCCGTGCATAGGATGGAAAAGACTTGACAAGAGGAGGGACTTGGTATGAAGGAACTCAAAAGGCGGCTCCGCTCGGAGCTGTCCTGCGTAAATATGGTATTCCTGTCGATCTTGGCGGGCGCATGTGTGCTACTGGGGATTCTGTTTGCGATAAGCGGCGTCAGCGGTTTTGTTTATTGGCATACCTTTCAGCCGAAATTCGGACTGCCTCCATTTTTCATGGTGCTTTTCTGGATCATCGCCTATGCGCTGTTCGGCGCGTGCATCGCGATCGCACTGTCCGCGCCGCGCTGTCAGTCGGAGGCGGCAAGAAAGCGGACTGCGATTCTTGCCGCCTGTGCGCTGATCCTCTGCTATGTATGGATCCCAGTGGTATATAAGGCTGCCAGCTTCTTTCTTGCGACGCTGCTTGCCGCGGTGATCGTTCTGTGCCTTGCGGTGCTCTATTCTATGCTTCGGCGCGTTTCACGGCTCGCTTCGTTCGGGATCCTTGTATTTGCCGTGTGGATGCTATATATCCTGTGCTACACCTTGGCGCTCTTTCTGCTGAACGGATGAAAAAGCATTTTCGGGCGCGGCCGGGGGTTTGGGTTTATCCCTCAAAGCTGCGGTCCAGAAAAAACTGGACCGCAGCTTTGCCCTCCGGCTTCGACAAGGCGGACGGGGATGGTGTGAAACCGCAGGGGGCTGCTTTTGCGTCGTGACGGCAGGAGCGGCACAGAAGGCATGGGAACGGTCCATTTTACCGAAAGCCCTTTTTATGGCAGGCGCCGCCGTCCCGTACTTTGTCCAAATAGATTATAATTTGTCGGAATCTGACTGGAAACCGCGTGAAAATCCGGAGGAAAAATTCGGTTTGGATATTGACAACGGCGGAGAATATTGGTATGATATAACCAATAGGATAGGAATGAATGAACGATCAAAAAGGAGCGTATGAATATGAAAACTGTGAAAATCCGTCTTTCTTCTATTGAGGCCGTGCGCAATTTTGTGGAAATCGTGCGCAAATTCGAGGGAGATATCGACCTCTCGAGCGGCAGATATATCGTAGATGCCAAATCCATTATGGGCATTTTCAGCCTGGATTTGATGAATCCGATCACGCTTACCGCGCATTCCGATGACTGCGATAAGCTCATCGAAAGCCTGAAGGATTATATCGTCGATTGATGACGGCGATAAATATAATGAAAAAATATGCCCTCTCCGGCAAGGAGAGGGCATATTTTTCTTTTTCCCCGCATAGGAATGTATCGGACGGCCGGTCCTGTCGGCAGAAGGCGCCGTCCGGAAGTACGTTTGCCGCCTTATGGCGGCGTGGGAGGTTATCGTGAAGAGATCAAGGCTTTTGTGTGCCGTACTGGCGGCGCTTTTTGTTATTTTGTCCGTCCCGTCCGGCGTTTTTGCGGCGCCGCAGTATACGGCGCAGGCGGATGCCATCTCCTGTATCCTGATGGATGCGAAGACCGGCAGGGTCCTGTATGAAAAAAATGCGGACGAGGCGCTTCCTCCTGCTTCGGTCACCAAGGTGATGACGATGCTGCTCGTTTTTGAGGCGCTGGATGCCGGTACTATCAAGCTTTCCGATATGGTGCAGGCGAGCGAGCACGCGGCGAGCATGGGAGGCTCCCAGATCTATCTTGAGCCGGGCGAGGAGATGAGCGTCGACGATCTGCTCAAAAGCCTGATCGTCGCCTCCGCGAACGATGCCGCGGTGGCGCTGGCGGAGTATATCAGCGGCACGGAGGAAGCGTTTGTCGCAAGGATGAACGAGCGTGCGGCGGAGCTTGGCATGGAAAATACGCATTTTGAGAATACCAACGGGCTTGACGATACGGCGGAAAATCACCTGACGAGCGCAAGGGATATCGCTATCATGACAAGAGAGCTCATCCAGCACGAGGAGGTATTCAACTATTCTACCATCTGGATGGATACCATTCGCGACGGCGCGTTCGGGCTGACGAATACCAACCGCCTGATCCGTTTTTATAAAGGAGCGACGGGACTGAAGACCGGCTCGACCGCCAAGGCGAAGTTCTGCATTTCGGCGACCGCTGAGCGCGACGGGCTGTCCCTTATCGCGGTCGTGATGGGCTCGCCGACCAGAGATACACGCAATGCGCTCGCCGCCTCCCTTTTTGACTTTGGATTTGCAAATTATGCCAATTATACGGACGAGAGCGCGGCATGCGATACGGTTCGCGTGACGGGCGGCGTGCAGAGCACGCTGAGAACGGTGCATGAGACCTTCTCCGAAACCGTGGAAAAAGGCTCCGAGGGAAAGATCGAGGTGCAGGTCGACCTTCCGGAGAAGCTTGCGGCTCCGATCGTCAAGGGAGAAAAGGTCGGCACGGTAACGTATCTTCTGGACGGAGAGGAGATCGGAACCTCCGACATCCTTGCGGACGAATCGGTGGAGAAGATCGGGTTTTCTACGCTGTTCCCGCGCCTTTTCAGCTGGTTCCTCTGCGCGCCCTCGGATTGACTTGCAATTTCTTCTTTCGGATGCTATAATGGGATGGAAAAACCATCCCATTTTTATTTTGGAAAATTCCGCGGAGGATTTTATGGAAGAAAAGCAGATCTTGGAGGGGAAAAAGGCGTATCTGCCGCTTCTGCTGCTCGCCGATGAGTCGGAGGAAATGCTGGACAAGTATCTGGATTCCGGCGATATGTTTGTTTTTTCCGAGAACGGCGCCGTCGTCGGGGAATGCGTTGTCCTCGCGGAAAACGGGATATGCGAGCTCAAAAGCCTTGCCGTCGCGCCTGACTTTCAGCGCAGGGGATACGGCAGAAGGATCGTGGAATTTGTCTGCGGGCGGTATGCGGACCGCTATGCCGAACTGATCGTGGGCACCGGAGAGAGTCCGCGGACGCTGGGGTTTTATCATCGCTGCGGATTTCGGGAATGTGGCAGGCGTCCGGATTTTTTCACCCGCGGTTATGACCATGAGATCATTGAGGACGGCGTAAAGCTGCGGGATATGGTCCTGCTGAAAAAGAAGCTCAGACCATAGGAGGGACGGAAGGATGGAAAATCGGATGCGTCCGCGTGCGGCCGTACAAACGCTTGGCTGCCGCGTGAATCAGTATGAATCCGACGCCATCGAGGCGGAACTGGAGGCGATGGGCTTTGAGATCGCGGATCCTGAGCAGGTCTGCGACGTTTATATTGTCAACACCTGCGCTGTGACGGGAGAATCCGAGCGAAAATCCCGTCAGATGATCCGCCGGGCGGCGGCAAAAAATCCGTCGGCATTCGTTTTGGTTACGGGCTGTTTTTCTCAGTTGAAAGCGGAGGAGATCTCTCAGATTCCAGGGGTGGACTATGTCTGCGGAAGCCGCAACAAGGGCTCCGCCGCCGTGATGGCTGCCCGGCTTGTCAGAGAGGGACGGAAGGGAGGCTCTCCCGTCTGCTGCGTGCCGGATATCGCAAAGATGCCGCTCGAGCGTCTTGTCGTTCCTGCGGCGAGGCGGACCCGCGCCTATATCAAGATCGAGGATGGCTGCGATAATCACTGCGCCTACTGCATCATCCGGAAGGCGCGCGGCGCCGTCGTGTCCCGTCCGCCTGAAGAGGTTCTGGCAGAGGTTCGGAAAATGGCGGCGGACGGGGTCTCAGAGGTGATTTTGACGGGAATCGAGACGGCCTCCTACGGGCGTGACCTCGGCGGCTATCCGCTGTGGCGGCTCTTGCGGGACGCCGCCGCGGTGGACGGCATCGAGCGCGTGCGCACGGGTTCGCTTGAGCCGACCGTTCTGACAAGAGAATTTTGCGACAGGATCGCAGGAGAGGCGCGCATCATGCCGAGCTTCCATCTGTCGCTTCAAAGCGGGAGCGACAGGATCCTTGCGGCGATGAAGCGCCGCTACAACAGCGGACAGGTGCTGGACCATGCCGCCTATCTGAAATCGGTGAAGTCCGGCACGACCTTTACCTGCGATATCATCGTTGGCTTTCCCGGCGAGACGGAGGAGGATTTTCTTGCCACGATGGCGCTCGCGGAGAAAATCGGCTTTCTGCATATGCACATTTTCCCGTTTTCTCCGCGCGCGGGAACGCCGGCGGCGGAAATGGAGGGGCAGCTTGCCGAATCGGTCAAAAAAGAGCGCCTGCACCGGCTGGAAGCGCTTGAGGAGCGGCTTTCCCGCAAGATCTATCAAGGCGCGGTAGGCGGCCGGCGCCGCGTGCTGTTCGAGACATGGGACGGAGAATACGCCGCCGGTCATTCTGAGGACATGCTCGAGGTAAGGATGAAAAGCGCGGCGCCGCTTGCCGGAAAGCTTCTGCCGGTCGAGCTTGCGGCGTTTGACGGGACGGCGGCACTCGCGGTTCCGCTTTCATCCTAAGGAGGGAAGAAGATGGAAAAAATCACGGTCGGACCCAACGACGCGGGACAGCGGCTCGACAAATTTCTTATCAAAACGTTCCGGAACCTGCCGGGGTCCCTCATGTATAAAGGGATCCGCACGAAAAAAATCAAGGTGAACCGCAAACGCGCCGATGCAGGACAGATGCTGGCGGCGGGCGACACGGTCGAGCTGTTCCTGCCGCCCGAATTTCTTCTGCGGGAACCGTCCGCCGAGCTGTTCAAGCACATCCGTCCCGTGTTCGGAATCGTTTATGAGGATGAAAATCTTCTGATCTGCGATAAGCCGGCAGGCATGCTTTCCCACAGCGACAAAGAGGGGGAGCAGAATACCCTTGTCGAGCAGGTCAAGGCGTATCTTTACGCCAAGGGCGAATACGATCCGGCAAGGGAGCAGTCCTTTGCGCCGGCGCTGTGCAACCGCATCGACCGCAATACCTGCGGACTTGTGCTTGCGGCGAAAAATGCCGAAACGCTTCGGATCCTCAACGAAAAAATCAAGAAGCGAGCCATTTCCAAATATTATTTGTGTCTGGTCCACGGGATCCCCGCGCCGCGGGAGGCGACGCTCACGGGCTATCTTGTCAAGGATGCCGCGGCGAACAAGGTCGCGGTCTATCCCCGAAAGGCCGCCGGCGTGCGCGGGGAGCTCAAAGAAATCGTGACGAAATACCGTGTGCTCGCCGCGCGGGACGGGGATGCACTTCTGGAGGTGGAGCTTGTGACCGGCCGCACGCATCAGATTCGCGCGCATATGGCGAGCATCGGGCATCCGCTGGTCGGCGACGGGAAATACGCGGAAAACAAGGCGGACCGGGACGCGGGGCGCAGACGCCAGGCGCTGTGCGCATGGCGTCTGCGCTTCGAGCGGGACACGCCATCCCTGCTCTCCTATCTTGAGGGAAAGAGCTTTTCCGTTGAAACGGAGAAGATCCCTTTTTTGCGGGGATGGGATCTCAAAAACATAATTTAGGGGATGTCCCCTCCGCTCCGGCGGCGGGCTTCTTTTCGCGCTTGGCAGGGAATAGGGCCGCTCGGAATGCGGAACTTGGCTTCCCATCCCTTGCCGCGCCGCAGGACGGCGGCTCCCTTGTCAAAACTAAAAAATCGATCGAAGAATCCGCTTTTATATTGAATTGCGGCGGATTCTGTGATACAATACTGACGGAAAATCAAAACCGAAAAGGAGAACGAAAATGAGCGAACTTCATGTAATCGATCATCCGCTGATCCAGCATAAGCTCACCTACATGAGAAAAAAGGAGACCGGCTCGAAGGATTTCCGCGAGCTGCTCGACGAGATCGCCATGCTCATGGGCTATGAGGTGACGCGCGACCTGCCGCTTGAGGATGTGGAAATCGAGACGCCGCTTCAGAAAATGACGGGCAAGGTCATTTCCGGCAAGAAGCTTGCCGTCGTCCCGATCCTGCGCGCAGGACTCGGCATGGTGGACGGACTGCTTGAGCTTGTCCCCGTGGCGAAGGTCGGGCATATCGGGCTTTACCGCGATCCGGAAACCCATCTGCCGATCGAATATTACTGCAAGCTGCCCGCGGATATTTCCGAGCGCATCGTCATCGTTGTCGACCCGATGCTCGCGACCGGCGGCAGCGCGTCGGACGCCCTGATGAAGCTCAAGGAGCGCGGCTGCACGCACCTTCGCCTGATGTGCCTTGTCGCGGCGCCGGAGGGGATTGCGGCGGTGCAGAAAAATCATCCCGACGTCGATATCTATGTGGCGGCGGTGGATGAAAAGCTCAACGAGCATGCCTACATCCTGCCGGGACTCGGCGATGCGGGCGACCGCCTTTTCGGAACGAAATAAAGAAAAAACGGACGCGGATGCGTCCGTTTTTTTGTGAGGGTTTTCCTTTTCCAAAAGGGAGAAGCCCTTGTTCTTTTTCTTTGCGGAAAGAAAAAGAACGAAAAAGAAGCCGCAAGCGCATCGCTTGACCTTTTGTGCAAAAAAGAGCCGCGGAGCACGCCGCAGCGAACAATCTGTGCGGCAGGGGACCTTGTCCCGTGCGGGACGGACTACCGCAGAAAGACCGATACGGCGTATGGCTTTCCGTCTGCCGCGCGAGGACTGTCGTGCGCGCCTCCCCGCGTCCGCAGGCGCAAAACCTATCAGCCGCAGACGGCGCCCGCGCTGCGTGTTCCGCCGTGGCTTGCACAGCGAAGCCTGTGCAAACACGTGTCGGGAGCAGCGTGTAAAAGCAAACCCTTTTGCAGAGATCTGATCGACCGGTACGGTCGCGCATTCTTTTCGTTTTTTTCCCCAGCGAGCCAGAAAAGAACACCGTTCCCCCTTTTCCAAAAGGAGAAAAGCCTTTGTCTTTCTTTTCATAAAGAAAAAGAAGGAAAAATTTCAAAGTCCCCTTGACAAACACAAAAAAAAGTATTATACTATCTCAGTAAAACAAAGAAGAACGTTCTCCGTTCTCACCTTGCGGCGCGATGTGCCCGGGTCGATATCTTCTGAAAACATGCGCGCAACTTCTGCACGGCATGCTTTGTATCGCAGGATAGCGGAGAACCGGACTCGGTTTTCCGCTTTTTATTTCAAATTTCAGTTTACTGGAGGTGCCGCATATCAGCAAAAAAGAACATTTGATCAATGAGGAGATCACCGTACCGCAGGTGAGGCTTGTCGGAGAGGACGGTGCGCAGCTTGGAATCGTATCCATCGACGCCGCGCAGAACCTTTCCATCGAGAAGGGCCTTGACCTTGTCATGATCGCGCCGAAGGCGGCGCCGCCCGTATGCCGGATCATGGATTACGGGAAATTCCGATTTGAGCAGGATAAGCGCGAGAAGGAAGCGAAAAAGAAGCAGCAGACGGTCGAGATCAAGGAGATCCAGCTTTCGTGCAGCATCGGAGACCACGATTTCCAGACCAAGCTCAACCATGCGTTCCGCTTTCTGAAGGACGGCAATAAAGTGAAAGTGTGCGTAAGGTTCAAGGGACGCGAAATGCGCCATACGGAGCTCGGCATGGAGGTCATCATGCGGTTTGCCGAAGCGGCTTCCGAATGCGCACAGATCGAGAAAAAGCCGGTACTTGAGGGCCGCAACCTCACATTGTTCTTATCGCCCCTGAAGCAGTGACCCATGTGCGGGGGACCCGCGGTTTCTGAAATTAGCTTGAAAGGATGAATACAGTTATGGGAAAAATCAAGACGCATAAGGCAACAGCCAAGAGATTTTCGATCACAAAGACCGGAAAAGTCAAAATGAACAGCTCGAACCGCCGTCATAAGCTCGGCATCAAGACGCCGAAGCGCAAGAGACAGCTTCGCCGCAACGCTTATCTGAGCAAATCGTTCGAGTCTACCGTAAAGACTCTCATCCCCAACAAATAATCGGTCATGTGAGAGAGGAGTAAAGAAAAATGGCAAGAGTAAAGGGCGCGATGATGACGCGCAAAAGAAGAAATAAAGTCCTGAAGCTCGCGAAGGGCTACTGGGGCGCCAAGAGCAAGCATTTCAAGATGGCAAAGCAGGCCGTGATGAAGAGCGGCAATTATGCCTTCATCGGCCGCAAGCAGAAAAAGAGGGATTTCCGCTCCCTTTGGATCACGAGGATTTCCGCGCAGGCCAAGGTCAACGGCATCAACTATTCGAGACTGATGTACGGGCTGAAAAAGGCGGGCGTCACGCTGAACCGCAAGATGCTGGCGGAGCTTGCCGTTTCCGACAAGGAAGCGTTTGCTTCCCTTTGCGAGACCGCAAAGGCGTCGCTGTCATAATGAAACTGTAAAACCAAAGCGTTTCCCGCTTTGGTTTTTTCTTCTGGATATTTTTTGCTGAAATACATGGAAATGGAAGAAAACGGAGAAAACATCCGAAAACGACCATTTCTGAGGGGGAGGAAAGGAGCTGATATGGAAATCATTACGAGCCGGCAGAATCCGGCCGTCGTTGCCGCGGCCAAGCTTGCGGGTAAGAAATACAGGGAGCAGACGGGAACGTTTGCGTTTGAAGGGGAAAAGCTTTTTGCGGAGGCAGTGTCTGCGGGACTTTCCCTTGTCCGTATTTTTGCGACCGAGACGGCTTATCGGAAATATGAGAAGCTTTTTCGGAAAGTGGATATGGAGAAGCTTACGCTCGTATCAGAGCCGGTCTATGAGAAGCTCTCCTTTGAGAAATCGCCGCAGGGGATTTTTTGTGTGGCGAGGATCCCTGCGGAGAAGACGTGCGGGACGGGCTCTTTTGTCCTTCTCACGGACGGCGTTTCGGACCCCGTGAATTTCGGCGCCCTGCTGCGCTCGGCCGATGCGTTCGGCGTCGATACGGTATATGCCAGCGGCGCCGGGACAGATCCTTACCATCCTCGGGGGATTCGGGCGTGTATGGGTTCCATTTTCCGCATCTGCGTGAGGACGGAACCGGATCTTTCCCATCGGATCCGGCTTTTGCGCGAGGACGGCTTCCGCATTTATGCGGCGGCGCTGGATGCGCATGCCATGGATATCCGGACGGCGGATCTGTCCGGAAAGATCGGCTTTGTCATCGGAAACGAGGGCCATGGCGTCAGTGCGCCGGTGCTTGCTGCGTGTGACGGATGCGTCATCATTCCGATGCGCGAGGGACCGCAGTCGCTCAATGCGGCGGTGGCGTCCGGCGTCGTGCTGTGGGAGGCCGCGAGAGGAAGGCTTGCCGCTTTCCGGAGCGGGGAACACGCATGAGCTCCTATTCGGTGATCTTATTTGATCTCGACGGTACGCTCACCGATCCGGCGGAGGGCATCACGGCTTCGTTCGCCTATGCGCTGAGCAGGATGGGAATGCCGGCAGCGGATAAGCGTACCTATTTGCCGTATATCGGACCGCCGCTTGCGGATACGTTTGAAAAAGCGTTCGGCTTCACGGCGCAGGAGCGGGATGCGGCGATTCGTTATTATCGGGAATATTTTTCGGCGTCCGGCATCTTCGAGAACCGGCTGTATGACGGGGTCGCGTGCATGCTTGAGAAGCTGTGCCGCGCGGGAAGGACTTTGCTTGTCGCCACCTCAAAGCCGGAGCCGTTCGCGATACGGATCCTGGAGCATTTCGGGATCTCCGGCTATTTTTCGTTTGTTGCCGGAAGCACGCTGTCGGAGACCCGTGCGAAAAAATCGGAGGTGATCCGCTATGCGCTGGAATCGTTGGGCGCTGTGCCGGGAGAGCAGACCGTGATGGTCGGTGACAGGCGGTATGATGTCGAAGGGGCAAGAGAGGTCGGGATCGATTCGGTCGGCGTGCTGTACGGCTACGGCACAAGAGAGGAGCTGGAGCGTGCGGGCGCAACCTATCTTGCGGGGTGTGTCGACGAGTTGGACAAGCTTTTGCAGAGTATGGCGGCGCGCTCGGAGTGATTGTCCGCAGGTTTTGCCGCGGGCTTGCCGGAGGGCATCCGGCTTCGACGGCTTCTGGAACGATTTTTACCGCGGAAGATGCGGTATCATGACGGAGAAAAATTATGGATTTGGTGTACTGGATTTGGCTTTCCCTGCGGTGCGGCGCGGGAAGCGAGCTCGGCTCCTATCTGCTGCGCCGCTTCACGTCGCCGAAAGCGATTTTTGAGGCAGATGCGTCCGCTCTTCGGGCTGTAGACGGCATTGACGACAACATCCTCGCGGCGCTGCTTGATCGCGATCTTTCGCTTCCGCAGCGGATCCTGGAGTATTGTGAACGGGTCAACGTCGGCATCATGACCGCCGCGAGCGCGGTCTATCCCGAACGGCTGCGGAGCATCCACGGAAAACCGCTTCTGCTTTACTACAGAGGCCGTGTGCCGAACATCGATGACAACGTCCTGATTGCCTGCGTCGGGACACGAAGATGCAGTCCGGCGGGGAGCGCGGCGGCAAAACGGCTCGGTGCGGAGCTTGCCCGCGCCGGCGCCATCGTGGTTTCCGGCATGGCGCTCGGCATCGATACCGCGGCGCATGAGGGCGCGCTGTCCGCCGGCGGACATACGATCGCGGTGCTGGGCTGCGGGATCGACAGGGTGTATCCGCCTGAGAACCGCCGGCTGATGGACGAAATCGCTGAGCGCGGCACGCTGATAACGGAATATGCACCGGGATCGGATCCGGACGGGAAGCATTTTCCCATTCGCAATCGGATCCTTTCCGGGCTTTGTCAGGGGACGGTGGTCGTCGAGGCGGATCTTTACAGCGGCTCGCTGATTACGGCGCGCGCCGCCCGCGGACAGGGACGCGATCTGTTTGCTTTCCCGGGAAATCCGCAGGACCGGCGCGCGCAGGGGACCAATACGCTTATCCGCGAGGGCGCGAAGCTCGTCACGTGCGCCGCGGATATCCTTGGCGAATACGAGCTGCTTTATCCGCATAGAATATTCACCGAGCGCATCCCGCGCGTACCGGATGCCCGCGGGACACAGAGGCGTTCCTCTGCTTTCCGGCGCACGGAAAAGCCGTTCCCAGCCGAAAAGGGAAGAGAGATACTGCCGGATAAAACAGCGGACAAAACGAAGGCTTCCCGCCGCTCCGCCGATATGGGAGCGCTTGGCGAGTGGGAAAGGACCGTGTTTTCCTGTATCACGGAGACGATGTCCGCCGAGGAGATCGCGGCTGCCGTCTGCCGCAGGACCGGCGCATGCGATACGGGCGCGCTGCTCGGAGCGCTCACCATGCTGGAGCTCGGAGGCTTTCTTTTGGCAGAGCCGGGCGGGAATTACCGGCCGTTATAACCATGCCGTAGGTGGCGCCGCCTCTATAGGCGGCGGGTCCCATTTGGGATTTCAACGGAGCTACCGTCCCCCGCCGAACCCTTAGGGAGCAGCGCTCACGGACGACGGCTGCCATCGTCGCGGGCGTGAGGAAGCAAGCTTATCACGCTTTGCCCCGACTCAAACTTCGTATTGACAATTTCCGTGATTTCGGTATATAATAGCGATTGCTTACTATTTTTTAAGGAGAATGTTTCACAATGCAGGAAAACAAGAAACATGTGAAGCTCGTCATTGTCGAGTCTCCGGCGAAGGCCGCTACCATCAATTCTTATCTCGGCAGCGATTATAAGGTCATCGCCTCCAAGGGGCATGTCAGAGATCTCCCGAAAAGCACGCTCGGCGTCGATATCGAACATGATTTTAAGGCGAAATATATCAATATCCAGGGGAAAAGCGCTCTTATCTCCGAAATGAAGAAGGAGGCGAAGGGCGCGGACAAGGTCTATCTCGCGACGGACCCGGACCGTGAGGGCGAGGCGATCTCATGGCATCTTGCGACCGTGCTCGGCATCGCGCCGGAAGAAGCGAACCGCGTAGCCTTCAATGAGATTACCAAAAATACGATTCGGGCGGAGATCGATCATCCGCGCGCCATCGATATGAACCTTGTCAATTCCCAGCAGGCAAGAAGGATCCTTGACCGGATCGTCGGCTATAAGTTAAGTCCGTACCTTTGGAAAACCGTAAAGAGCGGACTTTCCGCCGGACGTGTTCAGTCTGTGGCGACCCGTATCATCGTGGAGCGCGAGGCGGAGATCGAAAAATTCGTTCCGGTGGAATTCTGGACCATCGAGGCGATCTTGAAGCTCGGAAAGAGTCAGAAGGGAAAAGCGAAGTTTTTCGGGGATGCCGACGGGAAGATCGAGCTTCCGAACGCCGAAGCGGCGGAGAAGGTGGTCTCGGCATGCCGGGACAAGGATTTCACAGTCGTTGCCGCGAAAAAGTCGAAAAAGTCCAAAAGTCCGGAGCCCCCGTTCGAGACCTCGACGCTCCAGCAGGCCGCGGCAAGGCGCTTCGGCTTCCATTCCAAGCGTACCATGAAGGTTGCACAGGAGCTGTATGAGGGTGTCAATCTTGGCGCAGACAAGGGCGGCGTCCACGGTATCATTACCTATATGAGAACGGACTCGCTGCGCATTTCCGATGAGGCAGCCTCCGCCGCGGAGCGCTATATCAAGGAAAAATACGGTGAAAATTTCTATCCGTCGAAGCGGAAGGTCTACAAGTCCAAGGCGTCCTCGCAGGATGCGCATGAGGCGATCCGTCCGGCGAGCATGGAATTCCCACCGGACGAGATCCGCGCATCTCTTACCGCGGATCAGTATAAGCTTTATAAGCTGATCTGGGACCGCTTTATGGCGAGCCAGATGAAGAATGCGGAATACGACGCCGTCGACGTGGAGCTCGACTGCGCAGGCTACCGCTATAAAATGAGCGAGAGCATCCTCGTTTTCCCGGGCTACCGCGCGGCATATTCGGACGACGAGGAGTCCGGCGACAAAAGCTCGAAGCTGGGAAGGATCGCGCAGGGAGACGTCCTGCCGTGCGAGCAGATCACGCCGACGCAGAATTTTACGGAGCCGCCTCCGCATTTTGACGAGGCGTCCCTTATCAAATTTTTGAAGGACAAGGGCATCGGCCGTCCGAGTACGTATGCGCCGACCATCACGACGATTTTGGAAAGGGGCTATATCGAACGGGATAAGAAATCCCTGCTTGCCACGCCGCTCGGCCGCGCGACGGTGGAGCTGATGAAGAAAAATTTTCCTGAGATCGTCGACTATAAATTTACGGCCAATATGGAGACCGAGCTCGACGAGATCGCGCGCGGGGACAATACGCTCGAGCACGTGCTGGAGGATTTCTACGGCGACTTTGAGAAAACGCTTGAGCGCGCTCAGGAGCACATCGGAGAAAACAAAGTGGAGCTGCCCGTTGAGGAATCGGACATCATCTGTGAGAAATGCGGCAGGCGGATGGTCATCAAAACGGGCAGATTCGGGAAATTTGCCGCGTGTCCGGGCTATCCCGAATGCAAGAACACCAAGCCGCTCGACGCTTCCGGTGCCGTGAAAAAGGAAAAGGAGGAGCCGGAAAAGACCGGCCTCAAATGCGAGCTCTGCGGCGGAGACATCGTCATCCGCAAGAGCCGCTACGGCAGATTTTATGCCTGCAGCAATTTTCCGAAGTGCAAGTATACGAAGCCCATCCGCGAGGAGATTGGTGTTTCCTGCCCGAAATGCGGCGCGCCGGTCGTGCGCGGCTTCGGGAAGAATCATGCGGTGTTCTACAGCTGCTCGAATTATCCGAAATGCGACTTTTCCGTTTGGGATATGCCGACGGAGAAAAGCTGTCCCGTCTGCGGCGCAAGGCTGCTTGTCAAAAAGGGCAAAGGGTATTTGTATTGTATGAACAAGGATTGCTCCTACAAAGAGGAGGCTCCTAAGACCGAAGAAGCGAAATAAACGGAAGCTCCCCCGCACAGGCGGGGGAGCTTCCTCTTGTAAAAGCTCTTTGAAAAGGCCGTCCCGGCAAACCTTCGTGCGTATCTCCGATCCCCGCAGGACGGCATGTACAGGAAGAGCATTTCTTAATTTTCGGTGTTGGGGGCGATTTTCTCCAAGTAGATATTGAAAAACGGTAAAAAAAGCGATATAATAAATAAGATAACAGAGCCTGCTCCATGGAACAGGATGCGGGGCAGCTCTGTCTGCGCAGGGGGGAATCCTTTCGTTGCGGCCGCTTACGCGGAGCTTGTGGAGGTTTTTATGAAAATCATTTTAGACGTTATGGGGGCAGATCGGCCGGCAAAAGAGCTGATACAGGGCGCGGTCCTTGCCAAAAGCGAGTATCAAACGGACATCGTGCTTGTCGGGAACGAGAGGATTATTCGGGAAGCGCTGACCGCGCTGGAGGTATCGGCGGATATGTTTGAGATCGTTCATTCCGATGATGTGATCACAATGGAAGACAGCCCGATGAGCGTTTTTCAGACGCATAAGGACTCCTCGATGGCAAAAACGCTGAAGCTCGTGGCGGACGGGGAAGGCGATGCCGCCGTTTCCGCCGGAAATACAGGCGCTTATTTCACGGGCGCTACCCTTATCGTGCGCAGGATCCACGGGATCCGGCGGGCGGCGCTCGGCACCATCCTTCCGTTTGCGAATCCCGTTATGATGCTGGACTGCGGTGCGAACGTTACGGTAACGCCCGAATATCTTGCGCAATTCGCCTGCCTTGGCTCCGTATATATGGAAAAGGCCTGCGGGATCGCGAGGCCAAGGGTGGGACTTGTCAACAACGGCGCCGAGGAGCACAAGGGCACGCCGCTTTATGTCGAGGCTTATCATCTGCTGAAGGAAATGGAGGGGATCCATTTCGTCGGGAACGTCGAGGGAAAGGACTTCCCCTACGGAAAATGCGACGTGCTCGTCTGCGACGGCTTTACGGGGAATATCATTTTGAAAACAAGCGAGGGACTTTGCCGCTTCTTGATGGAAAAGGTGCAGGAAATGTTCCGTTCGGGCATGATCAGCATGCTGTCCGGTGCGCTTGTGCATGGGAAAGCAAAAGAAATGAAGCGATTCTTCGACGCTCGCGAATATGGCGGCGCGCCGTTTCTGGGACTGGCGAAGCCGGTCATCAAAGCGCATGGAAGCTCGGACGCGGATGCGATCAAAAACGCGATACGGCAGGCCATTACCTATGCGGAAACCGGGGTGATCGAGGAAATCGAGCGGCAGGCCGCAAATTTTAAGGTCCCGGCAGCGGGGGCCGGACGTGAATAAACGGAAAAAAGAAAGGGCGGAAAGGCAAATGGGCGACAGAGCCGGCGCACCGCGCAATATATGCTTTTTGGAAAAGGAGATCGGCTATGTGTTTCATCACCGCGGATATCTGGACGAGGCGCTGCGCCATTCTTCTTGGGTGAATGAGAATAAGCAGTATGGGCTGTGTTCCAACGAAAGACTGGAATTCCTTGGGGATTCCGTACTGTCTGTTGTGACAAGCGAGTTCCTTTTTGACTTCTTTTCCGACCATCCGGAGGGAGACCTCACGAAGCTCCGGGCGGACATCGTGTGTACGCGCTCCCTTGCCGGATTTGCGAAATCCGTCGGTCTTGGCGATTATCTATATCTTGGCAACGGACAGGAGGCGCTCAACGGACGCCGGCAGGACAAGCTCCTTGAGGATGCGTTTGAGGCGCTGGTGGCGGCGATTTATCTGGACTCCGGAAAAGACCTTGACAGAGTGAAGGATTTTCTGCTGCCTTTTATCCGGCGGGAGGTGGAAAAGATCTTATCGGAACGCCCGATTATCGATCCGAAATCCCATTTGCAGGAGATCGTGCAGGAGGCGCGCGGCCTGTTGGAATACGAGATCGTGTCGGAAAGCGGTCCCGACCACGATAAGCGGTATGTCTGCGAGGTGAGGATCGACAATAACCCGATGGGACGCGGCGAGGGTACGAGCAAGAAAAAGGCGGAAATCGCCGCGGCGGAGGATGCGCTGCAAAATTACATCGTGGAATGAAAACGCATTCCGGCAGTTTCCCGTCCTTCTGTCTTGGCGGCCAAAGCGGGGACGCATCCCGCGGACACAGGCCGCTTCCGGACATGCGGGCCGAGGCTTTCGATGGGAGAGATACGCTTGCCTGTGTCCGCGGCAGCCTTTGGCTTCGGAGCACGGGCGGATGGCAGGATAGAAAATAACAATGGCATATTTGAGTGCGGACCGGCGGTCCGCGCGGGAAGGTACGGTCAAAACAGTATGCGCTTGAAAACGCTTGAGCTTCAGGGCTTTAAATCGTTTCCCGACAAAACGGTGATTTCCTTTGACAGAGGGATCACCGTTGTGGTAGGTCCGAACGGAAGCGGAAAATCGAATATTTCCGATGCGATGCGCTGGGTGCTCGGCGAGATTTCCTCGAAAAATATCCGGGGAGACAAGATGGAGGACGTGGTGTTTGCCGGCTCCCAGAAGCGCAGTCCGATGGGATACGCAGAGGTCTCCGTCACCTTTGACAATACCGAAGAGCAGGGGAAGATCCTCTCGATGGCGGATTATGACGAGATCACCGTAACGCGCCGGTATTACCGCGTCGGCGACAGCGAATATTTTATCAATCGCAAGGCGGTCCGCCTGAAGGATATTCACGAGCTGTTTCTCAATACCGGCCTTGGAAGGGACGGCTATTCCATCATCGGGCAGGGCAAGATTGCCGAAATCATTTCCCAGAAAAACGACGAGCGCCGCGCAATATTCGAGGAGGCGGCCGGGATTGCCAAATACCGCTATCAAAAAACGGAAGCCACGAAAAAATTGGAGGCGACAAATGCAAACCTTGTCCGCCTCGAGGATATCGCCGGCGTGCTGGGAGAGAGGGTTCCGCCTCTTGCGCGCGAGGCGGAAAAGGCGAAACAGTATTTGGAGATCCGCAACGCAAAAATGGCGGTGGATATTGCGCTTTCGCTTTTTGATATCGACCGCGCCAAGGCGTCTGCGGACGAGCTTTCCGCGAAGCTGATCCTTTCAAAAACGGAGCTGGACGACGCGGACGAGACACGCACGGCGCTTGAGCGCGCCGAGGAGGCGGCGCGCGCTGAGCAGACAGAGAATCAAATGGAGAGCGAACGGCTCTCCGCGCGGATTTTAGAGCTTACCGGCAGGCGTCATGAAAACGAATCCCGGATGAAGCTGATCGAGAATGACGCCGCTCATCTCAAAGAGCTGATCGAAGGCGCGGACGGGAGAATCGCCGAGATTCAGGAGGCGGCGGCCGCGGCGCAGGCAGAGTACGACCAGTATTCGGACGAGCTCGCGCGGGTACGCGGGGCTCATGAAAAGCGGCTGGGCGAGTCGGACAGACTCTCCGCTTCGGTCGCAGCTGCCGAAGAGGAGCTTGCGGAAAATGAACGCCAGCGCATTGGATGCGAGACGCGGATTTCCGAGCTCCGTGCGGCGCAGACAGAGGCCGTGGTCGGACTTTCCGTCGCTGAGACACAGAAAAACTCTGATCTGGAAAGAATGGAAGAGCTTACACGAAACGCCGGAAAACATGAAGAGGACCTTTCCATGCTGGAGGGCAGGATCCGGACCGCCGAGGAAAAAATTGAGGATTATGTAAAAAAAGAGAACGAGATCAAGGCGCGTCTGGACACGATTTCCGCGGCGAAAAAAGAAAGAGAGGCAGCGTCGCAGCGTGCGTCGGAGGAAAAAAACAATTTCTTTCTCGAGATATCTCAGCGCAGGCACAAAATACAGAACCTGATGCGCATGGAGGAGCTGCTCGAGGGATATTCGAGCGCTGTCCGGTTTGTCGTGAGCGAGCATAAGGCGGGGAGGATCCTCCTTGCCGACGGTACGCCCGCAAAGCTGCTCGGTCCGGTGTCAGGGCTCATCACAGTGCCGGAGAAGTATTCCGCGGCGCTGGAGGTTGCCTTTGGGCAAAGCCTTCAAAATATCGTTTGCGAGGACGAGGCGTCTGCCAAGGCTGCCATTTCCTACTTGAAGAAAAAGAATGCGGGGCGGGCGACCTTTTATCCGGTTTCCACCATGCGCGGCACGGAGCTCTCACCCTCGGAGGTCCCGGAATCTGCACGCGGAGGACTCGTCTGCGCGGCTTCGGCGCTCGTCTCTTGTGAGGAAGCATATCGGGGCATCGTCCGCAGCCTTGTCGGCAGGATCTTTATTGCAAAGGACATGGAATCTGCCGGTGAGATCGCGCGGGCGATCCGATACCGGTATCGGATCGTCACGCTGGACGGGCAGGTCATCAACGCCGGCGGAAGCTTTACCGGCGGCTCGCTTTCCGCCGAGGGAAGGATGCTTTCGCGCCGCGCACAAATCGATCGCCTCGGCGAAGAGGTCAAGGCTTATGAGGGACGCATGGCGAAGGCGGAGGAGGTCCTGCGCGCGCTTTCGGCCGATGCAAAAGCGGCGCAGGAGGAGGAGAAGAGCGTCCTCTCCTCGGCATCGGTGCTGAAAACCCTGCATGATGCGGAACAGACGCAGCTTACGGTGCTGCGTTCCAATTATCAGGCGCAGAAGGACACGTTGTCGCAGCTTTGTGAGGAGCTTGCTGCCATACGAACAAAGACGTCAAGAGCACAAACCGACATCGAAGGGATTGCCAAGCAGAAAACAAGATTTACCGAGGAGCTTGCGCGCACGGAGCAAGCGCTTTCGGCGCTGGCCGGTGAGAGGACGGCAGCGGCTTCCCGTCTGGAGGCGGCAAAGGCGGAGGCATCTGCGGTATCGGTGGAGCTTGCCAAGGAGCAGACCCATCTCGGCATGCTCACTCAAATGTGCGCCGCGGCGCAAAAGCGTGCGTCAGAGGCGGAATCCTCGCTTGCGGAGCTGCGCAGGTCGGTGCGGACGGCTGAGGAAAAGATCCAAAGCGGCGGCCTTGAGGCAGGAGAGCTGCAAAAAGCTTCCGCGGCGCTCGAAACGGAGCTTGCTGCCTGCGAGCAGAAAAAGCAGACGCTTGCCGGCGTTTCGCTGGAGGTGGAAAAAAAGCTGTCGGAGCTGCGGATAAAAAGCAGGGATGTCATCGACCGGCGTGATCTTCTTTACCGTACCTATACGCGGCTGGAATCCGAATGTGGGTCCGCGAAGGACAGGCAGGAGAAGCTTGTCGGGTTCCTTTGGGACGAATATGAGTTGACTTACAGCGATGCGAGGGCGCGCCTGACGGAGCCGCTTACGGAAAAAACGCGCCAGACGGCGGTTTCCGCGCAGTCAAAATACAAAAATCAGCTAAAAGCGCTTGGCTCCGTCAATGTCAGCGCGATCGAGGAATATAAAGAGGTCAAAAAGCAGTATGATGAGCTGACAGAGCAGATTTCGGATTTGAAAACCTCCAGAGAGGACCTGACGGGCATTATTTCGGCGCTGGAGGAAACAATGCGAAGGGATTTCCTTTCTACGCTGGAGGAGATCGGCGCGAATTTTTCCCAGGTCTTCACGGAGCTGTTCGGCGGCGGGCGCGCGGAGCTGCGTCTTGCGGATCCGGAGCATGTGCTGGAAAGCGGGATCGACATCAACGTGGCGCCGCCCGGCAAGGTCATCAAGAACATGTCTCTGCTTTCCGGCGGCGAGCAGGCGTTCGTCGCCATCGCTCTCTACTTTGCGATCCTGAAGGTCAATCCAACGCCGTTCTGTATCCTGGACGAGATCGAAGCGGCGCTGGACGAGGTCAACGTGGATAAATTTGCCGAGTATGTGAAAAAATATTCGGACAAAACGCAGTTCGTCATCATTACGCACCGCCGGGGCACGATGGAGGCGGCAGAGCGCTTGTACGGCGTTACGATGCATGAAAAGGGGATTTCCGACGTGATTTCCATCGACATGTCGGAGATCGAACAAAAAACCGGCGTAAAGCTTCACTAACAGAGGAGGAACCTTTCATGGGGTTTTTTGATAAACTGAAGGCAGGGCTTTCCAAGACAAAAAAGGCATTCGTTGCCGGGATCGATGCGATTTTCGGCAGCTATCGGGACGTGGGCGATGCGCTCTTTGAGGAGCTGGAGGAGCTGCTTATCAGCTGTGACATCGGCGCGGAGACGACAATGGAGATACTGGACGCTTTGCACGAGAAGATTCATGATGAGAGAATCACCAACCCGGAGGACGCCAAAAAGGCGCTGTTTTCCATTCTGCGCGACAGCATCGGCGACGGGGAACCGATCCGCTTTGAGGAAGGAAAGATGACGGTGATCCTTGTCATCGGCGTCAACGGCGTCGGAAAAACAACGTCCATCGCCAAGATCGCCCATGTGATGAAGGAAAGCGGGAAAAAGGTGCTGCTCGCCGCCGCTGATACGTTCCGCGCCGCGGCGATCGATCAGCTCGGCGTCTGGGCGCAGCGCGCCGGCGTGGAGCTGATCGCGCAAAGCGAGGGCTCTGATCCTGCCGCCGTCGTATTCGATGCGGCTGCCGCCGCGAGGAAGCGCGGCACGGACGTCCTCATCGTCGATACGGCGGGACGGCTGCACAATAAGAAGAATTTGATGAATGAGCTCGAGAAGATCGACCGTGTGCTCTCCCGTGAGCTTCCGGACAGCGTGCGCGAGACGCTGCTCGTGCTGGACGCGACGACGGGGCAGAATGCCGTCGTGCAGGCAAAGGAGTTCAAGAACGCGGCGGATATTACGGGGCTTGTCTTAACGAAGCTTGACGGGACCGCCAAGGGCGGCATCGTCATTTCCATCAAAAGGGAGCTGGGGATCCCCGTCAAATTTATCGGAGTCGGCGAAAAGATCGACGATCTGCAGCCATTTTCTGCCGATGAATTCGTGACGGCGCTGTTTGAAAAATAATTTGCATAATAAAGCAGAAAGGGGGCTGCCGGTATGGCAAAAATCGTCATGGCGTCCAACAACCGCCATAAAATCACAGAGCTTGCGGCTTTTCTTCACAAGCTTTGTCCTGCCGATGCGAATGGAGAACCCTATGCGCTTCTTTCCCTTTCGGATATCGGCTATGCAAAGGAGATCATAGAGGACGGCAATACCTTTGAGGAAAACGCGCTGATTAAGGCGCGCACGGTCGCGGCGCTCGGGTATATCGGCGTCGCGGACGATTCCGGCCTTTGCGTCGACGCGCTGGACGGAGAGCCGGGCGTTTATTCCGCGCGCTGGGCGGGCGGACATGACGACGCCGACAACAACCGAAAGCTCATGGAGAAGATGCGGGACGTTCCAGGGGACAGGCGCGGCGCGCATTTTGTTTCGGTGATCGCCTGTGCGTTCCCGGATGGACGGACGTTCACCGCGCGCGGGGAATGTCCGGGCGTCATTCTCGACGCGCCCCGCGGGAAAGGGGGCTTCGGCTATGATCCGTTTTTCCTCTATGAGCCGATGGGCAAGACGTTTGCCGAGATGGACGCCGCGGAAAAAAACGCCGTGAGCCACAGAGCGCGCGCGATGGCGCGTTTTGCGGAGATGTTCGCACATGCCGCCGGCGAACCGGAGACGGAGAAGGGAGAAAAGATATGAATAAGCTTTTCTGGGGATTTCTGTTTCTTTTTCTCAATATTGAGATCAATCTTGGTTCCGTCCAAATCGGGCTGCTTCCGGCCTTCGTCGGATATGCGCTGTTTTATTCCGGCCTTTCGGAGCTTGCGGGGGAAAGCCCGAGATTCGAGAAGCGGAAGCCGTTTTGCATCGCAATGGCAGTTTATACGGGGCTGCTCTGGGTTTTGGCGCTGTTCGGGCTTTCTGTGGGAATCCCGCCTGCTCTGGAGGTCCTTCTCGGGGCGGTCTCGACGATTTTTTCTTATTATATTTCCTTTGGCATCGTATGGGGCGTCGGCGACATCGAAACGTCGAACCGGTATACGACGATGAACGCGGAACGCTTGAAAACGACGTGGCTTGTCATGGTCGTTTTCAACGCGCTGTCCGTTCTGTTTGCGTCTTTGATGTTTGTCGTGCTCGCCTATGCATGCCTGATCGCGGATGTTGTCGCCCTTATCTGCTTTCTGTGTTTTTTCCACAGCTCCCAAAAGGCGTATTTTTATGAGAAGGAAAGACAGGCGCATGAGGAATGGATGCGGAAAGAGGGGAATGAGCCGCATGTTTGACCGTATACCGGCAAGGAAAAAGAAAAGGAGTTTTTTATGCTGACAAGCAAGCAGCGCGCTTATCTGCGCGCGATGGCAAGCCGCTACGATACCATTTTTCAGATCGGAAAAGGCGGGATAAACGAAAATATGACCGAGCAGATCGGGAATGCGCTCGAAGCAAGGGAGCTTATCAAGCTGCGCACGCTCGACACCTGCGAGTACGGGCCGCGCGAGGCGGCGGAGATCCTTGCCGAAGCGCTTTCGGCGCAGGTGGTCGGCGTCACGGGCAGCCGCTTCGTTCTCTATCGGGAATCGAAGAAGCGCAGAAGAATCGAGCTTCCGGAGTAAGAGGCGATGAGAGTCGGTATTTTCGGCGGCACGTTCAATCCCGTCCACAACGGGCATTTGAAGGCGGCGCGGGAATTCATTCGCCAGGCGGCGCTTGACCGTCTGTATGTCATTCCGGACCGGGTCCCGCCGCACAAGGAGATAACAGAGGGGGATGATCCTGAGCTGCGTCTGGAAATGACGCGGATTGCCTTCGGGAGCGTCCCGGAATTTGCGGGACGCGCCGTGGTATCGGACATAGAGATCCGCAATCCGGGGAAAAGCTATACCTATCGGACACTCTGTCATTTCGTGCAGATGGGTTTTTCCGACCTGTACCTTTACTGCGGCACGGACATGCTCCTTACCTTCGACAAATGGCATCGCTTTGCGGATATCCTCTCCATGTGTACCGTCGCTTATGCGGCAAGAGAGCGGCAGGATGAAAAGATTCGGCATGCGGTGGAAGAGAAAAAATCCTTTCTGCTGGAGCGATATGACGCAAAAATTATGGATATTCTGTTTGAACCGATTGAGATTTCTTCAAGCGAGATTCGACAAATGGTCCATAGGGGGGACGACGCCTCGCGTTATCTGCCGTCCCCCCTATGGGAATGGATCAAAGAGAAAGGACTATACCGATGACAGGTGAATTGGAAATGAGGATCGAAGCCGTCAAAGCGGCGCTTCCGAAATATGAGGACGCAAAGAGGATCGAGCATACGCTCGGCGTTCTTTCAGAATGTGTATGGATAGCGGATGCGTTTTCGCTGTCCGACGAGGACCGCACGGCGCTTTATACCGCGGCGCTGCTGCATGACATCACGAAATCCAAAACCGACGAAGAGCAGCTTGCTCTCTGCGAAAAATACGGAATCTGCCTGCCGGCGGACCGCCAGTCCGTGCTGTCGACGCTTCACCAGTATACGGGCGCGCCCTTCGCAAGGGAAATCTTTGGAGATAAGGTCGTGTGCGGCCGCGTTTATTCCGCGATTTCCTGCCATACGACAGGAAAGGCCGGCATGTCGCCGATCGATAAAATGCTTTTCGCGGCGGATTTTACGGAGCCGGGAAGGAAATACCGGTCGTGTATGCAAATACGGGAATATTTGCATGGAGAATGCGGAAAAATAAACAAAAACGATAAAGCTGCGCTTTCCCGCCTGCTGGACAGCACTGTCATAAAAATTATCGGTTTCACTGTGACGTATCTGATTGAGAAGGGCAAAAAAATCGACGGCGAGATGCTGTCGGCGTGGAATGCAATGGTTGCGGGATGACGCCGCTTTTCAAAAGGATTGGATATGGAAAAGGATAATTTCAGAAATACGCAGAAAAAGAAAAATAAAAAATCGCGTGTGCTGTTCATTGCCGCGGTATATATCCTGGCGGTCGTCGTCATTGCGGGGATCACAGTAACAGCACTCCTGCTGCATAAGCCCTCGGTCGATCCGACCCCCCAGTTCCCGACAGACGGGACGACGGCCGAGCCGGAACAGACGACCGACGCCGCGGCCGAGCCGGAGGACCCGTATACCAGGAAAAAAGGGTTTTATACGTTTCTCATTGCCGGCGTGGACGATGTCTCGATGAGCACGGACGTGCTGATGCTCGCCTCTCTCGATACGGAGAGCGGCAGCATCCATATCGTCCAGATCCCGCGGGACACGTTCGTCAACAAGGACGTGGGCGGCTATTCGAACGTGACGCGCGTCAACGCCGTATTTACGGCGGAATATAACCGCCAGCGCGCGTCCGGCGCGACAGAAGCCAAGGCGAAGCACCTCGCCATGCAGGATTTGCAGGCAAGGCTTTCCGCGGCGCTCTGCATCAATATCGACGAGTATGTGCTCATCAATACAACAGGCTTCCGCAACGTTATCGATGCGGTGGGCGGGATTTGGTACGATGTTCCGCAGGATATGGATTATGAGGATCCGGAGCAGAACCTCTATATCCACCTTGATGCGGGCTATCAGCGTCTTGACGGCGAACAGTGCGAGCAGCTCATCCGCTACCGCAAGGGATATGCCACAGGCGACATCGGCCGCGTGGAGCTGCGCGGGGACTTTCTTGTCGAGGCGCTGCGCCAGGTCAAGAGCAACATTACGATCGGCGATATGATAGCGATGATCCCGAATCTGATTCGGAATGTCAGCACCTCGATGTCGGTCGCAGATATCGTCGCCTATACGAAATCGGTATATGGGATCGGTAATGAGGACATATACGTGCGGACCCTTTCCGGCTCCACGCTCCAGGACCCCGTGACCGGCGCCTGGTCGAGCCATTATTATCTCAACAAGGAGGACGCGCTTGCGGACATCAACGAATGTCTGAACGTCTATAAGACCGATATCAGCGAGGAGATTTTTGATGCAGAAGGCTTTTTCGCGGACCGCTCCTCCGACTCGTATATTTACGATTATTATTTGTCATAACCGGTATTTATGGCTCCCGGGGTCTTGACGCGGCCCCGGGAGTCGTGGTATAACTACATATAGAAAAAGAAATCGGAGAAAAAACATGAATCAGGAAATGAAAAAAACGCCCTCACTCGCCGATGCTTCGCCGAGGGCGCTCGCGGATGCTATTGTAAAGATTCTCGACGAGAAGAAGGCGAGGGATATCAAGCTGCTGAAGTTTCAGGACGGCAGCGATCTTACCGATTATTTCGTCATCTGCACGGGGACCTCGAATACGCAGATCAAGGGTTTTGCCGGAGAGCTGGAATTTAAGCTCGGAGAGCGTGGCGTGCATCCGCTGCATGTGGACGGCTACGATTCCGGCGTGTGGATCGCGATGGACTACGCTCACGTCATCGTGCATATTTTTCATAAAACCGAGCGGGACTTCTATAAGCTCGAAAAGCTTTGGAACGACGCCGAGGAAATCCCGCTTGATACAGAGGAAGCATAAAGTTTCATATCGCTTGAAGGAGAACATAACATGGCATACGACTACAAGAACATCGAGCCGAAATGGCAGAAGATATGGGAGGAGAAGCACGCTTTTGAGGCGAAAAACGACTATAGCCTGCCGAAATATTACGCGCTTGTGGAATTCCCGTATCCTTCCGGACAGGGACTGCATATCGGACATCCCAGACCCTATACCGCGATCGATATCATCGCGCGCAAAAAGCGTATGGAGGGCTACAATGTGCTGTTCCCGATCGGATGGGACGCCTTTGGGCTGCCGACGGAGAACTATGCGATCAAAACGCATATCCATCCCGCTGTGATTACGAAAAACAATATCGCTCATTTCAAGGAGCAGCTGAAAAAGCTCGGCCTTTCCTTCGACTGGTCGAGGGAGATCAATACGAGCTCTCCCGAATACTATAAGTGGACACAGTGGATCTTCCTCAAGCTCTTTGAAAAGGGGCTTGCCTATAAAAAAGAGATGAGCGTCAACTTCTGCACATCCTGCAAGGTGGTTCTGGCAAACGAGGAGGTCGTCGGCGGCGTGTGCGAGCGCTGCGGCGGCGAGGTGGTACACAAGGTCAAAAGCCAGTGGATGCTCAAGATCACCGAGTATGCGGACAGGCTCATCGATGATTTGAAGGATGTGGATTTCATCGAGCGCGTCAAAACGCAGGAGATCAACTGGATCGGGCGTTCCTACGGCGCGCAGGTGAATTTCAAGACGAGCGAGGCCGACGAGATCACCGTTTATACGACGAGACCTGACACGCTGTTCGGCGCGACCTATATGGTGATTGCGCCGGAGCATGCGCTGGTGGATAAATGGAAGGACAAGATTTCCAATTATGCAGAAGTTGCCGCTTACCGCGAGGCGGCGGCAAAAAAATCCGATTTTGAACGCACCGAAATGGCAAAGGACAAAACAGGCGTGAAGCTTGAGGGCGTTTTCGCCGTCAATCCCGTAAACGGAAACAGGATCCCGATCTTTGTATCGGATTACGTGCTTGCCACCTATGGAACGGGCGCGATCATGTCGGTTCCCGCCCATGATTCGCGCGACAGGGAGTTTGCGAAAAAATTCGGGCTTCCGATTGTCGAGGTCGTCGCCGGCGGCGATGTGGAAAAGGAAGCCTTCACGGATGTGGAGACCGGAAAAATGGTCAATTCCGGCTTCCTTGACGGAATGGAGGTCGCCGAGGCGAAAAAGGCGATCATCGCATGGCTCACCGAGAAGGGCATCGGACAGGCCAAAACCAATTATAAGCTGCGCGACTGGGTATTCTCCCGCCAGCGCTATTGGGGAGAGCCGGTGCCGCTCGTTTACTGTGAAAAATGCGGCTGGGTGCCGATCCCGGAATCCGAGCTGCCGCTCGTGCTTCCGAACCTTGACCGCTTCGAGCCGACCGAGGACGGGGAATCTCCGCTTGCGGCGGCGACGGACTGGGTGAACACGACGTGTCCTCACTGCGGCGGTCCGGCGAAGCGCGAGACGGATACCATGCCGAACTGGGCGGGTTCTTCTTGGTATTTTCTGCGCTACTGCGATCCGCATAACGATAAGGCGCTGGCTTCCAAAGAAGCGCTCGATTACTGGATGCCGGTCGATTGGTATAACGGCGGCATGGAGCATGTGACGCTGCATCTGCTCTATTCTCGCTTCTGGTCGAAGTTCCTCTATGATCTCGGCATCGTCCCCTGCAAGGAACCGTACAAAAAGCGTACCGCTCATGGAATGATCCTTGGGGAAAACGGCGAGAAAATGTCCAAATCCCGCGGAAATGTCATCAATCCCGACGATATCGTCGAGGAGTACGGCGCCGATACGCTGCGGCTGTATGAAATGTTCATCGGTGATTTCGAGAAATCCGCACCGTGGTCGCCCTCCAGCATCAAGGGCTGCAAGCGGTTCCTGGAGCGTGTAGAGGGACTCATGTATCTGGCGAAGGGAACCGGTACGACGCCGAAGCTGGAACGCTCCTTCCATAAGACCATCAAAAAGGTGACGGAAGACATCGATTCGATGAAGTTCAATACGGCGATCGCGGCCATGATGTCGCTTGTCAACGAGATCAACGACGCCGGCGCGATGACGGTGGACGAGCTAAAAACGCTTGTCAAGCTGCTTTGTCCGTTCGCGCCGCATCTTGCGGAGGAGCTGTGGTCGCGGCTGGGCGAGACGGAGCTTGCCTCCCTTGCGAAATGGCCGGAGTACGACGAGGCGAAAACCGTGGACGATACGGTCGTCATCGCGCTTTCCGTTCAGGGAAAGCCGAAGGATACCGTGGAGATCCCGCTGGACGCCGACGAGGATACGGCCTTTGCCGCTGCGATGAAGAGCGAGAAATTCGCTTCTTTGCTGGAGGGAAAGCAGATCGTCAAGAAAATTTACGTCAAAAACAAGATCCTGAACGTCATTGTAAAATGAAGGCCGGACAGGCGGCACGGCAGGTCAAAATAAGCTTTTAGGGGGACGGACGCGTCCCCTTTGCTTTTTAGAAGGCGGGCGGGGCGTCGTGCGGCATCGGCAAAAACTTGACAGAGACTGTAGCTTAGAAAACCGGTGGACGGCACTTTCCGGATGTGAAATTCCAATATCTGCGCCGTATTCCCGTCATTTCCGTTTGAAAAACGAAGAAAACGGGCCGAACGCCGGAAAAAATACAGAAAAGATATTGACAAAGAGGAATTGTCAGAGTATAATAAAATATGCTGTATTTTGGTATCGTGTAGAATATCGCAGGAGGACAAAAGATGGTTTTGGAGATGACGCCGATTCTGTCGGGAGCTGTCGACCGCCTCGCTTTTGAATTCTCATTCGTTCCGGCGCCGGATGGCCTGCTCGCCTCTGTGCGTGAGGATGTCGATTTCACCGAGCCTGTGAAGGTCAAAGGGCTTGTCAAAAACATGGCGGGTTATATGTGCCTTTCCGCTTCGGCGGCGGTGACGTATACGACGGCATGTGCGCGCTGCGCGGAGCCTGTCTGCAGCAAGCTTGAGATTACGTTTGAAAAGGATATCGCATCGGGTGAGGTTTCGCGTGAAAACGACGACTACCTCTTCCTCGAGGATGAAAAGCTCGATCTGCTGCCTCCGGTGGAGGAGGAGATCCTGCTCGAAATGCCATCGAGGACGCTTTGCCGCGAGGATTGCCTTGGGCTTTGTCCGAAATGCGGCAAGAACCTCAACGAGGGGCAATGCGGGTGCAGCCTGCATGAGCCGGATCCGAGGCTTGCGGTCCTGAAAACATTATTGAAATAGCGAAAGGATAATCGACGGCTGTTTGGAGCATCCGGACGGCATAGGGGGAGGTGTAGGGAATGGCAGTACCGAAGAGAAAAGTATCGAAAGCAAGACGCGACAAGAGACGTTCAAACGTATGGAAGCTTGATCTTCCGGGCATGACAAAGTGTCCGAAATGCGGAGAATACAATCTTTCACACAGAGTTTGCAAGGCTTGCGGAACATATAACGGCAAGGAAATTGTAAAACAGGACGCGTGATTTTGCAACCTGGCAGGTATGCAGACTGGCATACCTGCCTGTTTCTTTTGGAGGGCGGAGAAAAATTCCGCATAGGGTATGGTTTTAATTACGGCAGTGGAAAGGGGATCCCTTGCCGAGCGGCACGGGATCCTCGCCGGCGACCGTCTTGTTTCTATCAATGGAAACGAGATCGCGGATGTGCTCGATTACCGCTTCTATCTATGTGAAAAAAAGCTGCGTCTCGTGCTTTTGCGCGGGGAGTCGGAGCTTTCCGTCGAGCTGCGCAAGGGGGAATATGACGACATCGGTCTGGCGTTTGAGACCTTCCTCATGGACAGGAAGCATGCCTGCCGCAACAAGTGCATTTTCTGCTTTATCGATCAGCTTCCGCGCGGCATGCGGGATACGCTGTACTTTAAGGATGACGACAGCCGGCTTTCCTTTTTGCAGGGCAATTATATCACGATGACCAATCTTTCCGACGCGGATGTCGAAAGGATCATCAAAATGAAAATGTCGCCGGTCCGGATTTCGGTGCATACGACAAATCCGGAGCTGCGCGTCTTTATGCTGAAGAATCCGAGAGCGGGGACCTCTCTTGCCTATCTGAAGCGCTTCGCCGCGGCGGGGATCGAAATGGACTGCCAGATCGTGCTTTGCCGCGGCGTCAACGACGGGGAGGAGCTGACGCGCACCATGCACGACCTTGCCTCTCTGTATCCGGCGGTCACAAGCGTATCGGTCGTTCCGGCGGGCATGACAAGATTCCGTGAGGGGCTCTATCCGCTCACGCCCTTTTCCGAAAAAGAGGCGGCGGCGGTCGTAGCGCAGGTGGAGACCTTTGCCGCGGGATGTTTTTCTGCATATGGAGAGCGGATCTTCTACGCTGCGGACGAGCTTTATCTTGCGGCGGGCCTCCCGATTCCGGACGCCGGCTTTTATGGGGATTTCCGTCAGCTGGAAAACGGCGTCGGCATGATGGCCTCTCTGCGGGAGGAATTCGAGGACGCGATATCGGACGCGCAGGATGACGGGAGAGAGAGAGAGGTGTCGGTGGCGACCGGCAGCGCCGCGTATCCGCTGATTCGGGAACTATGCGGCAAAATCGAACGGATTTTTCCCGGAATCTGCATTCATGTTTATCGAATTGTCAATCATTATTTCGGAGAAACCATCACGGTGGCGGGGCTTTTGACGGGGAAAGACCTTTTGGAGCAGCTGCGGGACAAAGCGCTTGGCGAGACCTTATACATACCGGAAAATTCCCTGCGGTATGAGGGCGACCTGTTTCTCTGCGGCATGAGCCTTGATGCGCTTGGCAAGGCGCTTGGCGTCGAGATCGTCCCGTGCCCGAACGACGGGTACGAATTTTTTGATAAAGTGGCGGGAAATCCGTCATAGCACAGAAGGAGGTGCGATTCTATGGCAAAAACCGTGGCGGCGATTGTCGGACGTCCGAACGTCGGCAAAAGCACGCTTTTCAATAAAATTGCCGGCTCCCGGATTTCGATTGTGGAGGATGTTCCGGGCGTGACCCGGGACCGCATCTATTACGAAACGGAGTGGAACGGGAAGCCGATCGTTCTCATCGATACGGGCGGCATCGAGCCGAAAACGGACGATGTGATCCTGGAAAAAATGAAGACGCAGGCGCAGATCGCCATCGAAACGGCGGATGTCATCGTATTCATGTGCGACGTGCACGCGGGGGTGACGGCAAGCGACCGGGACATCGCGGTGATGCTCATCAAAAGCGGCAAGCCGGTCATCCTGTGCGTCAACAAAATCGATTCCATTGGAGCGCTCCCGATGGAATATTATGAGTTCTATGAGCTGGGCTTCGAGGGGGATCCGATCGCGCTTTCCTCTCTGCACGGCACCGGGACGGGAGACCTTCTCGACCGTATCCTTGCGCTTTCTCCGGCGGACGATACGCCTGTGGAGGAGGACGATTCCATCAAGGTGGCGGTCATTGGAAAGCCGAATGCCGGCAAGAGCTCTCTTGTCAACCGAATCCTCGGCGAGGACCGCATGATCGTTTCGGATATCGCCGGTACGACGCGCGACGCCATCGACAGCTTTGTCGAGAACGAATACGGGACCTTCACCTTTATCGATACGGCGGGCATCCGCAGACAAAGTCGCGTTCTCGATAAGATCGAAAAGTACAGCGTCCTGCGCGCACATGCCGCCGTAGAGCGGGCGGATGTCTGCCTCATCCTTATTGACGCGACGGAAGGCATCACCGAGCAGGACGAGAAGATCGCCGGGATCGCCCATGAAGCGGGCAAGGCTTCCGTGATCGTGGTGAACAAATGGGACCTCGTGGAAAAGGACAATTCCTCGGTGAAGCGTTTTACCGACGATATCCGAACGGCGCTTGCTTATATGCCGTACGCACCGATCCTGTTTATTTCGGCAAAGACGGGACAGAGAGTCCCTCGCCTGTTCGAGCAGATCCGATATGTGAATGAGCAGGCGGCGCTGCGCGTTTCGACGGGGATGCTCAATGATGTCCTGTCCGATGCGGTGACAAGGGTCCAGCCGCCGACCGACAAGGGAAGAAGGCTGAAAATCTATTATATGACGGAATCGGGCGTGAAGCCGCCGACCTTCGTCATCTTCTGCAACGACGCGGAGCTGTTCCATTTTTCCTATCAGCGGTATCTGGAAAACAAGCTGCGCGAGGTGTTTGGCTTTTCAGGTACGCCGATACGCTTTGTCATCCGCGAAAAGGGTGACGACAACTGAAC
Organism: uncultured Clostridia bacterium; assembly: GCA_944381075.1. Taxonomy (GTDB): domain Bacteria; phylum Bacillota; class Clostridia; order Oscillospirales; family CAG-272; genus QALR01. The sequence continues at coordinate 22,646 of CALWJT010000003.1, read as the reverse complement.
GGAGGGGAATCATAGATGGATCCATCGGAACTTACCGGACTTTCTAAGTTTATCTGGGACGGACTTCTTGGAACGCTGGGATACGGCGAAGACACGCCGGTCTATAAGATTTGCGCGGTGCTCTGTATCGTTGTCCCGTATTTGCTCGGCAGCATCAATTTTGCCCTGATTGTTTCCCGTCATAAATTCCATGAGGATATCCGCGAGCATGGGAGCGGCAATGCAGGCTCTACCAATATGCTGCGTACCTACGGACTCAAATACGGACTGCTCACGTTTGCCGGCGATTTTCTGAAATCTGTGATCGCGACCGCGATGGGGCTGATTCTCATGCCGTGGCGCACCGGTTTTGCCTATATAGCAGGTTTTGCCTGTCTTCTTGGTCATGCGTTCCCCGTCTTTTTCAAATTCCGCGGAGGAAAGTGCGTCGCAAGCCTTGCCGGGGTGGTCCTGGTCATCAATCCGCCCGCGTGGCTGTTTTTGCTTATTGTTTTCGCTTTGACGGTGGCGCTCACGGGCTATGTGTCTCTCGGTTCCATCATCGGGGCTTTGCTGATTCCTGTATGCAACAGCATCATGCCGTTTTGGATTACCCCGACGCCGCCTGCGGGGATCCTCTGTACCATTCTGATGGCGGCGCTTGTCGTTTTCCTTCATCGAAAAAATATCGGCCGCCTCTTGGAAGGGAAGGAGTCGAAATTTTCCTTTCACAAGAAAAAGGAATAAAATCGGTTAAATTTTGAGGAAAATTTTAAAAAAACTCTTGCTATTTTTTGTGTTCAATGATATGATACTATAGGTAATGCAGATAAAAGGGGTAGGACGCCACCCTCTCAGGGCGAAGTACCGGTTTTATCAGAAGCGAGAAGGAGGTGTATACCATGCCGAATATCAAGTCAGCGAAAAAGCGTGTAAAAGTCATCGAAAAAAAGACGCTTCAGAACAAAATGTTCAAATCCGCTCTCAAGACGGATATGAAGAAATATGAGGCCGCCGTTGCCGCAGGCGACAAGACGCTTGCGCAGGAGACGTATAAGCAGGCTGTCAAAAAGATCGACCAGGCAGTGGCTCACGGTATTCTTCATAAGAACAATGCCGCAAGAAAAAAGAGCAGATTTACTTCCATGCTCAATCATATGAACGGCTGATCCGTCATCCGTCTGGAAACAAAGGCGCCAATCTCACCTTGGCGCTTTTTTTGTCTTCAAACATGAAAAAATTTAAATTTGCTGCTGTATCTTGTAATATGGCAGCTTTTTCTGTATAATGAAAGAAAACAAAAGTTTTTTATGAGATTTTAGATTCTGCTGGACGACAAAGAATAGCGAATGCGGACAAGGGAACGTTTCCCGCTTCGGCCGGCGGGAAGCCGGAAAAGAACCTTTTTTTGAAAAACAGATGCGGTATTCAAACGGGAGGACTTTATGAAAAATCGCGGGACTGTCCTTGAATTTCTGCGGTATGCGGTCGTCGGCGGGATTTCCGCCGTCGTCGATATGGCGGTCAATTCTATCATGCTGTTCTATGTGTTTTCCGCCGACAAGGATGACAAGCTTTTTGTCGCGATATCCGTCGCGGTCGGCTTTATCGTGGGCCTTGCCGTCAATTTTCTCTTATCGAACCAGTTTGTGTTCAAAAGTGAGGAGCAGCGAAAGCACGGGAAGACGGCGGGTGCGTTTTTCCTTTATGTGCTGGTCGGCGTCGTCGGCTTCGGGCTGACGGAGCTTTTGACGCTGCTTGGCACGCAGCTTATCGGGGACCACGGGATCTATTATGTTTTGCTCACCTGTGCGGTCAAGGGGATCGTGCTGATTTGGAACTATGTCGGCCGTAAGATTTTGGTATATCACGGTAAATAAATAAAAAAAGAGGTGTGCAGATGGAAAAGGACAGAAAAACAGCGCTGATCATCGGAGCGGGGCCTGCGGGACTTACCGCGGCCTATGAGCTTCTGACAAAAACGGACATTCTGCCCGTGATCGTGGAGGAGAGCGATATCCTCGGCGGCATATCGAGAACGGTCGAGTACCACGGGAACCGCATCGACATCGGCGGACATCGCTTCTTTTCCAAGAGCCGCGAGGTCAATGCGCTTTGGCAGGAGCTGATGCCGCTTCAGGGCGCGCCGTCGATCGACGATATCCTTCTAAAAAATGAGAAGGAGCTGGCAAAAGGCGGTCCCGACCCGCAGACCGAAGATGCCGTCATGCTGTCCCGCCGCCGCGTCTCGCGGATCTATTTCCTCAAGAAATTTTTTGACTATCCGATTTCCCTAACGGGACAAACGCTGAAAAACATGGGCTTTGTCCGGACGATGAGGGCGGGCTTCGGCTATCTTTACGCCTGTATTTTCAAGAAAAAAGAGGATTCTCTGAAAAATTTTTATATCAATCGGTTCGGCGCGCCGCTCTATGAGATGTTTTTCGAGGACTATACGGAGAAGGTGTGGGGCAAAAATCCCGCGGATATCTCGGCGGATTGGGGTGCCCAGCGGGTCAAGGGGCTTTCCCTCATGCGCGCCGTTTGGGCGTTTCTTTCAAAGCCTTTCCGCAGGAACAAGAACCATGTGGAAACGTCCCTTATCGAGCAGTATCTCTATCCGAAAAAGGGGCCGGGACAGCTCTGGGAAACGCTGGCCGCGAGGGTGGAGAGCATGGGCGGAAAAATTCTTCGGAACCATAGGGTCATCTCCCTTGAGACGGACGGCAGCCGCGTGACGGGCATCGGCGTCCTTCATGACGGAAAGGAAGAGCGCATGGAGGCGGACCTGTATTTTTCCTCCATGCCGGTAAAGGATCTTGTCGAGGGCATGGGCGGCGCGGTCCCGCGCGAGGTCCATGATATCGCGGCGGCGCTCCCGTATCGGGATTTTATGACGGTGGGGCTGCTTGTGGACAAGTTGAAGATCCGTAATGAAACCAAGATGAAAACGGTCGGAAATATCGTGCCGGACTGCTGGATCTATGTGCAGGAACGGGAGGTGAAGCTCGGCAGGCTTCAGATTTTCAACAACTGGTCCCCCTATATGGTGAAGGATTTTGAACACACTGTGTGGATCGGGCTTGAGTATTTCTGCAACGAGGGCGACGGTCTATGGAATATGGAGGATGCGGATTTTATCCGATTTGCCATCGATGAGCTTGTGAAGATCGGTATCATCGACGCCGAGGATGTGCTGGACAGCGTCCGCATCAAAATCAAGAAAGCGTATCCCGCCTATTTCGGCTCGTATGCGCAGTTCGATACGGTCCGCGGGTGGCTCGACGGGATAGAAAACCTTTGGTGCATCGGGCGCAACGGACAGCATCGCTACAACAACATGGACCATTCGATGCTGACGGCGATGGAGGCGGTGCGCGCCGCCGCCTCCGGCTCCGGGTCAAAGGATGCTGTCTGGAATGTGAATACGGAAAAGGAATATCATGAGGAAAAGTCGGAAAAAGAATCCGCTTAGGTTCGCCCCAAGAGCCGGAAAGGACGGGAAATGAAGGATTTATGGGAAGCGCTTAGAAAAAAGAAGTGGCTTTCTGAGCTTCTTTTGGCAGTGCCGCTGTTTTTGCTTGCGCTCGGCATCCTGCTGTACTATATCATCGGTCCCTCGCGCGGGTTTTTCCATTCCGACTGCGCCGACTCGATTTTGTGGGCCAATGCCACGGTGGAATCCGGCAAGATCCTGTCGGAGGATTTCCATTATGCGGCGCTTTTGCCGTTCGGCGCCTCCTTGTGGATGGTGCCGGCGGTTGCCGTATTCGGCCTCTCCATGCGGGCGCAGATTTTCAGCATGTCGGTGTTCGCCGTCCTTTTTGTCGCGGTGCTTGCGTTCTTTTTCCGCTCCATGCGCTGGAGCTGGAAGGGAACGGCCGCCGCCGCATTCGCCGTTTCGATGCTCCTTTCCGGCTCGGAAAAGCTCAGAGAGATCATGTGGGAGCATACCATTTATTACAGCCTCGGCATTTTGCTGATGTTCCTCTTACTGGGACTTTTGTTCCGTCTATTGAGAAGTCCGTTTGAAAAGGGAAAAAGAGCCGGACTGGTGGTTTGGTCCCTGCTTTTCTTCGCTGTCTGCGTCGGATGCGGGACCGACAGCTTCCAAATGCTGATGCTGACGGTGGTGCCGGTGCTGGGTGGTCTTGCCCTGTATGCCGTTTTCGATGGGGAAACGCCTCTTTTTTCAAAGCGGAACGGCAGAAAATACGTCGCCGCCGGCCTGATGGCGGCAGGCTCTCTCGCAGGCCTTTTGGTGCTGGCCATCCTTACGAATTTCGGCGAGATCACCGCGTCGTATGAGAATGCCTATTCCCTTTGGTCCGCGGTTTCCGAATGGTGGGGGAATGCGGAGAAATTCTTTGAGCAGTATTTCTCGCTGCTCGGCATCGAGACTGCCGGCGCCGCGCTTTTTTCACTTTCCTCTCTTGTGATGCTCGTAAAGCTGCTCGGTGCGCTTTTGCTTTTGATTTTGCCGGTGCTCCTGCTGTGCCGCTATCCGAAGATCCGCGATCCCTATTCTAAGATGGCGCTGCTGGCGCACTGGGTGCTCACGTCCGTGATCTTTTTCGGATATATATGCGGCATGCTTTCCGCCGCTTCATGGAGGCTCGTCCCGTTTGTCGGGAGCGCTGCCGTGACGTCGTTTTTATGCGTCCGCCATCTGGCAGGGGAGGGCGGGATCGTCGGAAAACGGATCGGGATCTGCTTTGCAGCGGTCCTTGTCGCCTTTTCTCTTGTCAATGCAAGAGCGGTGGCTTCGATCCCGGCGGACACCGGCTCGGACGATCCCATCTATACTGTCATGGATGAGCTTGAGGAGCGGGGGCTGGATTACGGCTATGCTTCCTTCTGGAATGCGGGAAGGACGACGCTTCTGTCGGACGGCGAGATTTTGGTGCGGAACATCAACATCGACGAGTCCGGCGTGACGCCGAACCTGTATCAGACCTCCGACCGCTGGTATGAGGATATAGAGGGACAAGAATACTATTTCTTTTTGTTTACAGAAGAAGAATATACGCTTTTCACGAAAAGCGACCTGCTTGTGGAATTGGATGTCGGCGGACGGCTGATGTCCATCTCATATGTCGAAGGCTACTATATCGTGGAAATGAGAGGCAATCCGTTCTCGAATTGAAAAAGGCGCCCGAAATGTGCGGGCGCCTTTTTGCTTTCAGAAAGCGGCGTGTGTTTTTCCTGCTTTTTGCTTGACATCCCTTTTTCGGGATGATATAATCAACTATATATCACTGTATATAGGACAGAATTTCAGAAAATATACCGGAGGGACTCATGAAGGTCAGCAGAATGCTCGGCGAACGCTTTAAGGAAGCGCCGAAGGACTGTGTCATTGCAAGCCATGCGCTCATGGTACGCGGCGGCTATATCAAATATGTCGGAAACGGCATCTATTCGCTGTTTACGCCTGCGAAGCGCATCATGTCCAAAATCGAAAGGATCATCCGCGAGGAAATGGACCGCATCGACGGCGAGGAGGTGCTGTTCCCGGTCGTGATGCCGGCGAGCCTTTGGGAGCAGTCCGGAAGATTTACGAGCGTGGGCAGCGAGCTTGTCCGCTTCAAGGACAGGGGCGGGAACAGCATGGTCCTCGGTATGACGCATGAGGAGGCGGCGGTGCATCTTGCGCGCGATACCGCGAAATCCTATGCCGATTTTCCGTTTATGATCTATCAGATCCAGACCAAGTTCCGGGACGAGCCGCGCGCGCGAGGCGGACTCATCCGCGTGCGGGAATTTACGATGAAGGACGCCTATTCCTTTCATACTTCCCAAGAGGACCTTGAAAGCTATTACGAGCGGTGCTATACGGCGTATGAGCGGATTTTCCGCCGAGCCGGCGCGAAGAACGTCATCGCGGTGAAGTCGGATTCCGGCATGATGGGCGGAAGTGTTTCCCATGAGTTCATGCTGCTTTCCGAAATCGGCGAGGATACGCTTGTCATTTGTCCGGAATGCGGCTATAAGGCGAATATGGAGGCGGCGGAATGTATTGTGGAAAACGAGGCAGGAAAAGCGGCGCCGCTTGAGAAGGTCTACACGCCGAACGCCAAAACCATCGAGGAGCTGTCGGCGTTCTTGGCTTTGGACGAAAAGCGCCTGTGCAAGGCGGTCGTTTACCAGAAGAATGCCGACGATTCCTATGTGATCGTGTTCATTCGCGGCGACCTCGACGTGAATGAGACCAAGCTGCGCAATTTTCTCGGCTGTGAGATCCATCCGGCAGCCGTTACGGAGGAGAGCGGGATCGTTGCGGGCTTCATCGGCGCTATGGGGCTCCCGAAGGAGGTCACGGTGGTCTGGGACCGGTCGCTTTCCGGCATTTCCAACCTTGTCTGCGGCGCGAATGAGAAGGATTATCACTATACCGGCTTCAACATCGCGCGCGATATCGGGGAGGTCACTTATACCGATGTCGCGAAAACCTATGCGGGCGCTGTCTGTCCTGTCTGCGGGAAGCATGCCGTCACGATCCGGAAGGGTATTGAGGTGGGGAACATATTCCAGCTCGGAACTAAGTATACGAAATCGATGGGGATGACCTATCTCGATGCCAACGGGGAGCAGCAGTATCCGATCATGGGCTGCTATGGCATCGGCGTCGGAAGACTGTGTGCATCGATTTGTCAGGAGAGCCATGACGATTTTGGCCCGATCTGGCCGATGTCCATTGCGCCGTGGCAGGTGGAGGTCTGCAATCTGCGCTGCGACGACGAGGTGGTGAGCCGGACGGCGGACGCGCTTTACGACGCTTTGCAGTCGGCAGGGATTGAGACGCTTTACGACGACCGCAACATCCGTCCCGGCGCGATGTTCGCGGATGCGGACCTGTTTGGAATCCCGATCCGCGCCGTGGTGTCTCCGAAGACCTGCGGGCGCGGCGTCATCGAGGTTTCGCTGCGCGACAAGTCGTGGAAGGGCGAATTTGAAGTGGCGAAGGCAGCGGAGAAAATCGCAGAAATGGTCCGCGCCGAGCTGGACAAATACAAGCTGGACTGATGGGCAGGCTGAGGCTGGTTTATGCGGCCTTCGATCTCTCTTTGTAAAAAACCGCAGAGATTTTTCTCTGCGGTTTTTTTAAGGGGCGTTCGGTGTCCGGAACGGGGCGTGCGGCGATGGGCTCTCGACCACGGCGGGATCCGAGGAGGAAAAATATGCGTTTTTTCGATAGATGGAAAAAGAGAAGAGCCGCACAGAATGATGATATGGTCATCAAGGTCTATCATGCCGTCTGTGAAAAGTGCGATGACGGTGCTTTCATGGAAAAACTCAATGCTGTGGAAAGAGTACTCTATATCACCCAGAAACTGGAGACGGAAGTAAATGGTGGCGGCTTCTCGCAGTTTTTTTATAATACCGCCGGCCGGTTCTGGGATAGGCTTGTACCGGCTTTTATGGAAATCGGCGCGGTCAGGACGGCGAACATCTGCGCGTCGGCGCTGTCCGCCTTGGGTGTCCATCCTCTTCCCACCGTTTCGGAGGAATGCGCGGCGCTTCTGGACCGTCTGGAAAACGAAGAGGTCGAGGCGGCGCTGGACGAATGCGACAAGGCGTTTTATGAATATGAAGATGATCTTACCGCACGGAACGCTGCGTATATCCGAAAGCATAAACGCTTTTTCGATCGACTCTAATGTAAAAAGGGAGGCGCCGCCTCCCTTTTTTGCTCTTTATCCTTCTGCGGAGCAGGAGGAGCCCCCGAAGGCCGCCTCCTCAAATGTGACGTTTATCCGATCCGTGCTCGAATAGGCTTTGTCGACGCACAAAAAAACCAGCCATGACGCCATATCGTCCGTGCTGACCGCGGGAACAAGGCGCTGGAACGTGACGTCAAGTCCGTCGCGCTCCGGAAGTACGGTTACTTCCTTTAAGCGGTAGCGTATGGAACCGCTGGGCGCGGGGATCTCCAAAAGGAAAACCTTTTGGTTTTTCTTCAGGAGAGAAGCCGCCGTCCTCCACGGCTGCGCATCGAAGCGGTATCCCGTTTCCTCTGCATAAACTTCCATTTCGGACATCAGGCGGGACAGATGCTTTTCACTGCGGACAGGAAGGCAGAATACGGGAAGATAGGCGGACTCGGAAGCGAGCGGCTCCCCGCCGAGGCGGCTGAGCGTCCCGCCGTCCCGATAGGGGATCCTCATCCATTCGGCGCGGGAAAGGGACGCCGGCACGCATATCGGCTCCGGTTCGGTTTTCGATCCCGTTTCTGGGTGGGGGACGCCGCTTGCTTCTTCGCAGGAGGCGGCGGGCGTCCGCGCTGCTGTTTGCGAATCGGCGGGGAAGGGCGTCTTGGTTCCGCCTCCGGGAACGAAGGAGGCGCCGCGGCAGGCAGTGCAGCATAGGAACAGACATAAGAACAAGCATACGACAGCAAATTTTTTCATGGCGGCCTCCGGTTTTATTGCATCGATATGTCTTTGCAGACTTTGACGGCCGTGTCTGCGGGGCAGGGTAAGGCCGGGCTGAGGGACGTGATTTCCGCTATGGAATAGGAGACGCTTCGATTTTGTCTGTCCTGCGGACGTCTTAAGACGGCCTCCGTGATATGCTTTCCGCACAGGATGATCAGCACGGCAAGCGCGAGGACAAGGAGCGGCGCGATCCATTTTTTCAAGAAAAACTCCCCCCTTCCATTCGGCATCTATGTCTTTTTGTCGATGGAGAAGAGGGATTTTCTCATGCTTTTATGATTTTTTTCGATAAATTTCTTCTTTCAGCACGCCGACGAACGGCAGCATACGGTAATCCTCATCGTAGTCAAGTCCGTATCCGACGACGAATTCGTCCGGGATCTCCGCACCTATGTAATCCGGCGTGAACGGGACCTCCCTTCTCGACGGCTTGTCGAGAAGCGTGCAGGTCCGCACGCTTCTCGCGCCTCGCGCGTCTAACATCTTGGTGAGCGCGGAAAGAGTCTTTCCGCTGTCGATGATATCCTCGACGATGAGGATATCCGTGCTTTCCAGGTCATCGCGCAGAAGATCGAGCGTGATTTTTACGTATCCCGATGAGCGGGTGCCGGCTCCATAGGAGGATACCTTCATGAAATCGATCTGCAAAGGAGTCTTCAAATGCTTCATAAGATCGCCCATAAAAACGACGGAGCCCTTGAGGATGCCGACGAGAAGCAGCTTTTTTCCGGCGTAGTCACGGTCGATCTCCTCCGCGAGCCGCTTTACGATGGCCGCGAGCTCCTCTTCGGATATCAGGATTTTCTGAATGTCTTTTTGTAGGTCCATACGATTTCTCCTTATACAGCGTTCAGATTTCAAGGTAATAGAGGTCTGCCTTTTCCCCGTCCTCCAGTCCGTCTGCGGGACCGAGTCCGGGAAACCAGAGGATCCTGTCGTCCCTGCAGATGACAGGACGATATCGTTTTGTGTCGGACGGCGCGCCGCAGAGGAGTTTTTTGAGGCTGCGGGTCATGCCGCCCGTCCGATAGCGCATGCCGGGTCTGCGGCTTTTGGCATACAGGGCGTCCAGCGCCTGCGCGGGGAGACGGACATACGCCGAAAAGCGTGCTCCGGCACGTTCCGCGTCGGACGGCGCCCTGCCGATATAAAGCAGACCGCCGTGGGGCAGCATATTTTTTCCCTCCCTCAGACGGATCGAGAACGCCGGCGCCTCCTGTCCGCCGGAAGCCGTGAATACGAGCCGGTCCCCGTCTGCCGCGGCTAAGATCCCGCCGGAGAGCGTGATGCGCTTTCCCTTTTTCCGGTCAAGGACGAGTCCTCTTACGGCTTCCGCCTGTGCGCGGGAAAGGACTTTCCCGCCGGCGCTTTGATATAAGATTTCTGCCGCTTCGTAGAACACAGCGGGAGAAAGGAGAGAAAGCTCGCGCAGAGGGGCAGCATTTTCCTGCGCGTATGCGGAAAGAAAACGCGAGGCTTCCTTCCGGACAAAGGCCGCAGCCTCCGCCGCGGCCGCGGCCGCGGCCGCGGCATTCTCCTCCGCTGCCGGATTGACCTTTTTGAGCTGTGGGACAATGACGCGGCGGATAAAATTTCGGGTATAGTCCGTGTCGAGATTGGAGGCGTCCGTGCGGAAAGGAAGCCCATTTTCCTCAAGGCAGCGGAGGATCTCCTCCCTTGTGCAGGCGATGAGCGGACGGACGACCGACCGTCCGTCCAGCATGCGCATCGGCGGGATGCCGGAAAGTCCGGAAAGCCCTGTTCCGCGGCAGAGATAAAAAATCATGGTTTCGAGGTTGTCGCTCGCCGTATGCGCAAGGGAAACGGTAGCGCATCCCAGCTTTTCTGCTTCTTCGGAAAAGATTTGGTAGCGGATATCCCGCGCGGCGTTCTCGATCCCCGTCCCGCCGGAAAGCGTGCGGACATCGGCGCGCCTTATGACAAGCGGGATCCCGCGCTCGGCGCAGAACTTCCGGCAAAAGGCTTCGTCGGCGTCTGCGTCGGCGCCGCGGAGCATATGGTTGACATGGACCGCCCTAATGCGCTCTGTCCCGAGCATCCGGCAGAGCACATGGAGCAGACAGACGGAATCCGCGCCTCCGGAAAAGCCGACAAGGGTCTTTTCTTCCGCTTTGTAGAACCCGTATCTTTCACAGGCGGCAAGGACCTTGGCTGTCAGCGCTGCGGCGTCAGTATTCTTCATGCTCGAAATCCTGCGTGATGAATTTGGTGAACTGCCCGATCCAGCCGAGCTTGACCGTTCCGGTCGCGCCGTGGCGGTTTTTGGCGACGATACATTCCGCCGTGCTTTGCTCGCCCTCCTCCGGCTCCTTGTAGTATTCTTCGCGGTAGAGAAAGAGGACGATATCGGCGTCCTGCTCGATGGCGCCGGAATCCCGCAGGTCGGAAAGCATCGGACGCTTGTCCGTGCGGCTTTCCGGTCCGCGGGAGAGCTGTGCGCAGCAGATGACCGGCACCTTCAGGTCCTTGGCGAGCAGCTTCAGCCCGCGCGAGATATCGCCGACCTCCAGCACGCGGCTGTCGGTCTTTCGCTCGCTCTGCATCAGCTGCAGATAGTCGACGACGACAAGGCCGAGATTCTTGACGCGGCGCAGCCGCGCTTTCATGCGGGTAACGGTAAGCCCCGTCGTGTCGTCGATAAGGATCGGACAGCCGGAAAGCTCCGCTGCGGCGTCGGCGAGCTTCTTGTACTGCTCCGGCGACAGTTCTCCCGAACGGATGGCATAGCTGTCTACGAGCGCTTCGCTCGACAGCATGCGGGAGGCGAGCTGCTCCGCCGACATTTCGAGCGAGAACACGCAGACGTTCTTTTTTGTGGATTTTGCGATATTGGCGGCGATGTTCATCGCGAAGCTTGTCTTTCCCATACCGGGGCGCGCGCCGACGAGGACGAGATCTCCCTCGCCGAGTCCGACGAGCGTGCGGTCGAGAGCGGAATATCCCGTCGGCGTGCCGGAGGCGGCGGCCTTGTCCTTGGCGAGCAGGTCGAGCCTTGCATATGTGCGGCTGATCGCCTCGCGGATATGGACGAATCCGCGGACCTCGCTGCCCTGCGCGATGGAAAACACCTTTTGCTCGGCGCTGTCAATGATATCCTTGACGTCCCCCTGCGCGGAAAACGCCATGTCCCGGATCTCGTCCGAGGCGGCGATCAGCGAGCGCAGAAGGCTTTTGTCCTTGACGATCTGCGCATAATCGAGGACATTCGAGGCAGAAGGTACGGTCTCTGCGATGATTTTGATGTATTTTTTGCTTTCTTCCTCGTTGTAGACGCCGCGGGAAACGAGCGTGTCAATGAGCGTGACAAGGTCGATCTCCCGGTTTTTGGCGAAGAGATCGTACATGGCGTCGAAGATCTCACCGTGCTCTGCAAGATAAAAATCCTCCCTGCGGATGATGTCTGTAAGGTCGGAAAAGCAGTTCGGATCGATTAAAATCGCGCCGAGCACGGACTGCTCCGCCTCCAGCGCACACGGGAGGCTCCTTTGATTCTCAGACATGGATTCTCCTTTCCGCTGCGCTTGCGCAGCGTGCCGGACGGCAGCTCCGTTTATTTTTCATCGGAGACGACGACGTGGATCTTGCCGGTGATCTCGGAATAGAGCTTGACCTCCGGCGTATAGGTCCCGAATGCCTTGATGGGCTCGGATAAGGTGATCTTCCGCCGGTCGATCTCGATCCCATGCTGCGCGGCGAGCTGCTCCGCGATCTCCTTGGTCGTGACGGAGCCGTAGATTTTTCCGTCGGCGCCGGCCTGTGCCCGGATCCTGACGACGATGCTCTGCAGCTTTTGCGCGGTATCCCTCGCCGCCTGCTTGTCGAGCTCGATTTGGCGCAGCCTTGCTTCCTCTTTCCCCTTTAATTCGTTGAGAATTTTATTGTCTGCCGGTACGGCAAGATTCTTCGGGAGCAGAAAATTCCTCGCATATCCGTCCGATACGCTGATGACCTCTCCCTTTTTGCCCTGGCCCTTGACATCGCAAAGCAATACTACTTTCATAACCCTCTCCTCCGCTTACGGAAGCGTTTCTGTCATTTTTTTGATATTCTTATCATAGCATATCTTTTCAAACAAATCAAGCGGCGCGGAAATATCTTTTTCGGTTCTTGTGTTTTTCCACAAAATCGCCGAAGGATTTTTGGCTGATACAAGAATTGACGCGATGTATATTTTGTGCTATCATTTCCATATAGCTAAGGTATAGAAAATCTACATTTTTCGGCTCGATGGAATTTGCCGCGGCGAGCGTAGACGCCGGCGCCGGCATGATACGGAGGGATTGCTTTATGAAGATCAAAAGAATTTTGGCTTTTATGATGGCCGTCATGACGGCTTTTGCGCTGGCTTCCTGCACAAAGGACCCGTCGGAAACGACGGCGTCGTCTGGCGGCGCCGAGACGACGGAGACGGCGACGGGGACCGATGCGCCGGAGACGACAGGGACCGCGCCCATAGGCTCCGGAGAGCAGACGACAGCGTCCGGCACCTCGGAAACGACGAGCTCCTCCGGCGGAGGCGAGGTCCCGTCGCCCGATGCGGGGCTGGACATCGAATATATGCAGATCGGCGATTATGTAACGCTCGTCTACAACGCCGCGACCTGTGAGGTCGAATATGAAGTGGAGCGCGGGCTCGGTTCGAGACAGACGGTGACGCTCATGGCGAAGATGAAGGACGGATTTCTGTTCGACGGCTGGTCGCAGGGCGACGCGCTCGCCAACGCGACGGCCGCCAAGCCGGTGAATGCGGTCTCCAAGGCTTTGACCTACTCGTTCGAGGCCTCATATGAGACGACAATCTATCTCAATACCAGCATGACGCTGGTCTATGATCTGAACGGCGGCGCGCTTTCCTCCGGCGCGTCCGACAGGGAAGCCTTTTCTCTTGTTTTTTATCATAATCCCAGCACGCGCATCGAGGACGGCTCCTTCTGCCGCGACGGCTATACGCTCGTCGGCTACAATACCAAGCCGGACGGCACGGGAGAGGACGTTTCCCTTGGCGGCAGAGCGCAGGCGGACGGCGCGCCGACGCTTACGCTCTACTGCATGTGGGAGCAGAATACGCCTGAGTCGGATTTCGCCTATGAGGTGTCCGGCAATACGGTGACGATTACGGGATATACCGGCACAGCGCAGACCGTGGTGATCCCCGAGAGCATCGGCGGACATACCGTGAAGAAGATCGCAAAGGGCGCGTTTTCAAACGGTACGATGAAAAAAGCCGTGATTGCAAAAACGGTGAGCCTTGTGGAGGAGGGCGCCTTTGACGGCTGTGCAGGCCTTGAGACGGTTGTCCTGTACGACGGCGCCCTGCGGACGGCGGGATCGACATACGGGATCTGCGAGGAAAGCTTTTCCGGATGCAGCCGTCTTGCCAATATCCGGATCAATACCGTTTATACCCTGACCGATACATGGCAGAGCTATACGGCAACGAGCCTTGACCGCCTGATATGGGCGGCGGACAAGAAAAAGCTCATCATCATCGGAGGCTCCGGCGCGCATTACGGCTTTGATTGCGGCATCCTTGACGAGGCGCTGGGCGGGGAATATGAGATCATCAACTTCGGGGAAAACGCGAATATCACCTCGCTTCTGTATTTTGACCTTGCGGAGGACTTTATCCAGCAGGGCGATATCGTCCTGTGGGCGCCGGAACCGGGCGGATATACGCTCGGAAGCGCGAGCTGCGGGTACCGCTTCTGGGATTTCCGCAAGTCGGACTATGATTTCTTGAAATATATCGATATTTCCCTGTATTCCGACCTGCTTTCCACCTTTTCGGATTACTGCGCATCGCTTCCGCTTTCCCGGTTCAAATCCTTTGATGCGATGACCCTTTCGACGAACAAGTATGGAGACGACGTTTCCGCCCGCTATTGGAACGGACAGCGGTTCAGCTATTCCGGCTCTTTTTCCGCGCGCCCTTCTGCGGGGGAGGCGCTGTCGGCGCTTGTGTCCAAGATCACGGAAAAAGGCGGGTCTGTATATTTTTCCTTTGCGGCGATGCAGCGCAGCGGAATGGAGAGCGTGTCGGAGTCGGAGATGCTCGCTTATGAGCAGAGCCTTACCTCGATCCCGGGGATCATTTCCATTTCCGATTATCAGGACTGCATTTATGACGACGAGCTCTTCTATGATTCGGCATGGCATATGGTGAATGAAGGAGCAAAAGAAAGAACCGAGCAGGTGGCGGCGGATCTTCTTATCCAGCTTGCCAAAGAAGGGAAATGACCGGAACGGAGGGATTTTATGTTTGGCTCGGAGAATTTTATCTTGTCCTCTCCTCTGATGCTGATCGGCATTGTCATATCGGTGCTTCTCAGCCTCTGTGAACATGTTTTCCGGAAAAAATGGATCTTCATCACAGCAAATGCGCTTTTCTGCGCGGCCGCTTTCGTTGTCTTTCTGGCGTTTGAAGCGAAGCTTTCCGATCTTTTGCTCTTCGTTCTGATTGTCCTTGCGGCAAGGCTCGGCTTCCTGTTCTTGGAGGGGAGGCGGCACGCATGATTTTCAACTCTGCTGAATTTCTGATCTTTTATCCGCTGGTTTTGCTGCTTTATTTTATCCTTCCGAAAGCTTTTAAATGGCCGCTTCTCTTAATTGCAAGCTGCTTTTTCTACATGATTTGGAATCCACCGCTGATTTTCCTTATCCTGTTTACCACGGCGGTCTCCTATGCGAGCGGCATCATCATCGAGCGGACCAAAAGCAAGGGCAAGCGCAGGTTTTGGCTTTGCATAACGCTCATTACGTCGCTCGGCGTGCTGTTTTTCTTCAAGTATTTCAACTTCCTTGCGGATTCCGCCGTCTCGCTTTGGAATCTTTTCGGCGGGCATGCGGAGGATTTTTCACTCGATTTGATCCTGCCTGTCGGCATATCGTTTTATACGTTCCAGACGCTTTCCTATGTCATCGATGTATATCGGGGAAGCATTCCGGCAGAACGTCATTTCGGCTGGTATGCGCTGTTCGTGTCGTTCTTCCCTCAGCTTGTCGCGGGGCCGATCGAGCGTCCGGAGAACCTTCTTCCGCAGCTCAAAGAGGACCACAAGCTTGAAGCCTCCAATGCGTTTTTCGGACTTCAGAAAATGGCGGTCGGCTTCTTCAAGAAGATCGTCGTAGCCGATATCATCGCGGAGTTTGTCAATTCCGTATTCAACGATGCGCAGAGCGCGACGGGCCTCGGCGTCGCGCTGGGCGCGGTCCTGTTCGCCGTGCAGATCTACTGCGATTTTTCCGGCTATACGGACATCGCCATCGGCTGCGCGAGGATCATGGGCATCCGCCTGATGCAAAACTTCAATCTCCCCTACCGGGCGCGCAGCATCAAGGAATTCTGGGCGAGGTGGCACATCAGCCTTTCCACGTGGTTCCGAGATTATCTCTATATCCCGCTCGGCGGGAACCGCTGCTCCCGCGCAAGGAATTATTTCAATGTTTTCGTGGTTTTTCTTGTCAGCGGACTTTGGCACGGCGCAAGCTGGACCTTTGTGCTTTGGGGCATCCTGCACGGCGTCTACCAGATCTTCGGCGCCATCACAAAAAAGACGAGGCTGCATCTCTATGAAAAGATGAAAATTCGGACGGATTCAAAGGCCTTTGCTGCGGGACAGCGGCTTGTAACCTTTCTTCTTGTCTGCTTTGCGTGGATTTTCTTCCGCGCGAACAGTACGGGCGATCTCTGGATCTTGCTGGAGAAGCTCTTTACCGCATGGGATGCGCAGGCGCTTTCAGAGACGCTGTCCTCGATGGGAGTCACCATTACGGCCGCTCTTGTGACGGTTTTCGCCATTTTGATTATGTCGATGCTCGACCGGATGTGCGACGAGCCGCGCCTTGCGGAAAATGGGACGGCGACAAAGCAGTATACTCTCGCCGTCGTCACACTCGCCGTTACGGTCGCGTGGTCGCTGCTGCTGTCGGTCGGCGGCGCGTCCGCGTTCATCTATTTCCAGTTTTAAGGAGGTGCGGGGATGAAACGCTCTTGGCTTCGCTTTCTTCTGATCGTCCTGCTCCTGCTGCTGCCCATAGCCGCTGTCGCGGCGTCGGGCTTTCTTGTTCCGGCACAATTTGAGATGACCTTCCTCGGTGAATTTGACGACAAGGTAGAGCGCCTGCAAAATACGGACGGACCGAAAATCGTCATTGTAGGCGGGAGCTCCGTCGCCTTCGGCGTGGACGCCGAGCTTTTGGAGCAGACTCTTGAAATGCCGGTCGTCAATTTCGGCCTGTATGCGACGCTTGGAACCAAAACCATGCTCGACTATTCCAAAAGCGCCATCGGCGAGGGGGACATCATCGTCATCGCGCCGGAAATGAATGCGCAGACCTATTCTCTCTACTTCAACGCCGAGGCAATGTGGCAGGCGGTGGACGGACATTTTTCTCTTCTGCGCTATCTTGCCTCCGACGATATCCCCGCGATGCTCGGCGGGTTTTGGGATTTCGCCGCATCCAAGCTTTCCTATCTGAGAACGGGGACGGTGCTGGACCCGGAGGGGATCTATAACGCCTCCTCCTTCGACGAATATGGCTTTATCCGCTATAACCGCACGCAGGATTATAATGTCATGGCGGGCGGATATGACGCCGGCATGATGCTTTCCTTCGAGACGGATATGATTTCCGAGGATTTTATCGAATACGTCAACGAATATGTCCGGTATGCGGAGAAGAAGGGCGCTTCGGTGTATCTCGGCTTCTGTCCGATGAACGAGGCGGCGCTGGACCCGCAGATGACGCTTGAAAAGCTGGAGGCGTTCACGGCGTATCTTGACGAGGCGTTTGACTGTCCGATCCTCGGCGATCCGAACGATTACCTCTACCGCTCCGGCTATTTTTTCGACAGCAATTTTCATACCAACAGCGCAGGGGCGACCTTGCATACAAGACAGCTGGCGCTCGATCTTGCTTCCGTGCTGGGCGGGGAGCTTTCGGTCGACATCGAGGTGCCGCCGGAGCCGGAGATCCCCGAGGAGCCGGAGGACCCGGAGGACCCGGAGGAATATGAATACGACGAGAACGAGATCTATTTCACCTATCAGGTGACGGATTTCGGCGTCTATATCACCGGCGTTTCGGAGCTTGGCAAAGCGCAGGCGACGCTGACGACTCCCGTGGCATACGACGGAAAGAAGGTCGTGGCGTTTTCCGCCGATACCTTCGCGGGATGCGAAAAGCTTACGGAGCTTTTTGTCACGGACAATATCGGACAGATCCCGGACGGCACGTTCCGCGGGGCGGAGAACCTTGAGAAGATCCACATCCTTGCCGAAGACCCGAACGACTGCACGGTGAACAATGTCTCCATGCTGGCAAGGGAAGGGCTTCCTGAGAGCTCCCGCTTCTATGTGCCGGCGGGCTCGTATGCGGATTATGTCACCAATTATTTCTGGGGCCCCTACGCGGACTATATCGCAGCGGAATAAAGGCAAAAAAGGAGGACGGCTTGCCGTCCTCCTTTTTTGCCTGTGGCTGTCTTATTTGATTTTTCCAAGCAGGCGCAGAAGATTCGGAATCTCGTTTTCAAAGTCTACGCCGTAGCGGATGTCCGTTCCTGCGGCCTTGGTACGGCGGATGGCGCCGACCGTATATTCCACCGCGACACGGATGGCGTCGGCAAGAGAAAAGCCGTTCATCACGGCGGCGATCAGCGCGCTTCCGAATACGTCGCCCGTGCCGTGGTAGTAGCCGTCAATCTGCTCGGCAAAATAGTAGGATATGGTTTCCGTCTCCCTGTCATAGGCGGCGGCGCCGAGTCTGCCCTTTTCCAAGGAGACGCCGCTTAGTACGACCTTTTTCGGACCGAGCGCCGAGAGCTTCTTTAACAGCGCCTCAATGTAAGCACGGTCGTAGGACTCCGTATATTCCTCGCCCAGCATGAGCGTCGCCTCGGTCAGGTTCGGGACGATGATATCCGCTTTTTCACAGAGCTTTTTCATGCCCTTGACAAATTCCATCGAGAAAGCGGGGTAGAGCTTTCCGTTGTCCGCCATGACGGGATCGACGAGCACTACGGTTTCCGGCTTTCTGAAATCGCGGAGGATATCCTCGACCAGCGCGAGCTGCTCGAAGGAACCGAGATAACCGGTATAGACGGCATCGATGGACAGGCCAAGAGATTTCCAGTGCGCGGCAATGGGCGCCATATCCTGCGTCAGGTCGCGGAAGGTATATCCTTCAAAGCCTCCCGTATGCGTGGAAAGAACGGCCGTCGGCAAAACGGAGGTTTCGATTCCGGCGGCGGAGATGATCGGCAGCGCTACGGTCAGGGAGCATTTGCCGACACAGGAGATATCGTGAATGGCAAGAAGTCGTTTTTGCATAATTTGCCTCTTTTCTTTGATAAAATCGGTGGAATCTTCATTATAGCACACCGGATTTTTCCTGTCAACAGGCTTTTGCCGCAAGGGAATTTTGCTTTTCCTGAGTGACTCGTGTCCATGATGGACTCGGAGGTGACGAGTGTTCTTCTTAAGGAAAGTCTTTGAAAAAGGAAAAGAAAGTTTTTCGGAAGCCTTGACAGATTCCAAGCGAAGCGATATACTAATAAATAGTTTTTCAATAAAGATTCAAAATCTCGGACGTTCGACGGGGAAAAAGCATTCCGCGCCTTTTTGTCCGAGCTTTGTTTTATTATGAGTTTGGAGGGAGCATATGAAAAATCTTGGCTATTACAACGGGAAGTATGACGAACTGGAGAAAATGACCGTTCCGATGCTGGATCGCGCCTGTTATTTTGGTGATGGCGTATACGATGCGACCTATTGCAGAAATTACGTGATTTATGCGCTGGATGAGCATATCGACCGCTTCTACGCCAGCGCTGCCCTGCTGGATATCCATATCCCGCATACCAAAGAGGAATTGAAGGGGATTCTTTGCGAGCTGGTGAAAAAATTGGATGATGGTTCTC
Source organism: uncultured Clostridia bacterium (assembly GCA_944381075.1). Lineage (GTDB taxonomy): Bacteria > Bacillota > Clostridia > Oscillospirales > CAG-272 > QALR01. Next base: position 3,287 of record CALWJT010000003.1, on the reverse strand, counting down.
AGTTTGTTTACATTCAAGCGTCGCGCGGCACAGGACTTCGGAATCACGCCTATGAAGAGGGCGGAAAGGCCAACATTTGGATCATGCTGAAGCCGCAGGCGCCGAAGGATACCTACCGGCGGGCAAAGCTCATCACCTTGGAGGACAGACGCTTTCTATACTGCAATATCAAGACGCTCAATCTGATCCCCAGCGTGCTGTATACCGAAGCGGCGGTGAAGGCCGGCTGTGACGAAGCGGTCCTTCACCGCGGAGACCGGGTGACGGAGTGTGCGCACAGCAACGTTTCCATTTTAAAGGACGGCGTCCTGAAGACAGCTCCGGCGGACGAGTATATTTTAGCGGGCGTTGCCCGCGCGCATCTGATCGAGATGTGCCGCCGCTTCGGTGTTCCCGTGGAGGAGGTCCCGTTTACGATCTCTGAAATGATGGGGGCGGACGAGGTGATCGTGACAAGCTCCAGTCTTGTATGCTTTGCCGCTGAGGAAATCGACGGGAAGCCGGTCGGCGGAAGGGCACCGGCGCTGCTGCGGCAGCTTCAGGACGCGCTTGTCAAGGATTTTCTGGAGAAGACTTCTCTTTAAGTCGTGTGAGGGTTTTCGATCCTGCCGGAAATTTCTCTCTGGAAAGTGTGCTTCGGGAAAGCGGAGGACCCGCTTTCCCAGAGCATGGAGGGAAAAGACGAAAAAAAGCGATATGCGGAATTCGGAAAAAATGGAGGCGGGTAAGGACCCGGTTTATGTAAGCTTCTGTTTGATACGGCTTTTTCCGCATGACCGGAAGCCGCTTCGCCAAAATCGATATATGAGGCTGTCCTATGGATTACGAAAGAGTATATGCAAAAATTGATTTGGATGCGATCGAACATAACATCCGGCTTGTCCGCGGGAAAATTCCGGACAAAACAAGGCTTGCGCTGGTCATAAAGGCGGATGCCTACGGGCACGGCGCGGTCGTTCTCGCACAGGAATTCGAGTCGCTTGCGGATTATTTCGCCGTCGCCGAAATGGACGAGGCCGTGGAGCTCCGCCGCAGCGGGATCCGGCGTCCGATCCTCATTCTCGGCTATACCTCGCCTTCTCTTTATGAAAAGGCGCTGGACTATGATATCACGCTCACCGTCTTTCAGCCGGACCGCATCCGGACGCTCTCCGCTCTTGCGGAAGCCAGAGGAAAGCGGGCGCGCGTCCATTTCGCGGTCGATACGGGAATGTCACGCATCGGCTGGGAGGTCAGCGAGAAAAGCGCGGACGAGGCGGCCGATGCGGCAAAACTGCCCGGCATCGAAGCCGAGGGGATCTTCAGTCACTTTGCAGCAGCAGATGAGGCGGACAAGACGCTGTCCATGACGCAGCGCGCGGAATTTGACCGTTTTCTTGCCATGCTCAAGGCGCGCGGAGTTTCCCTTCCCATCGTTCATCTTGACAACAGTGCGGGCCTTTTGGAGTTTGACCGGTATGACGATATGGTACGCGCCGGCATCGTCATCTACGGCTTATACCCGTCGGAGACGGTGCGTGCGGAGCTGGGGGACAGATTCCCGCTTGAGCCGGCGATGGAGCTGATTTCCCATATTTCCCATATCAAAACGCTGGCGCCGAATCACGGCGTCAGCTATGGAGCGACTTACGTGACCGACCATACCGTTCGAGTGGCGACCGTGCCTGTCGGTTATGCGGACGGCTATCCGCGCGCGCTTTCGGGAAAGGGTGAAGTACTCGTCCGCGGCAGGCGCTGTCCGGTCCTCGGCCGGATCTGCATGGATCAAATGATGGTGGATATCTCCGCCGTTCCGGAAGCGGAGATCGAGGACAGGGTCGTTTTGGTCGGATGCGACGGCGGCGAGCAAATTTCCGTCTATGAGGTCGCGGATATGGCGTACTCCTTCCCGTATGAGTGGGTATGCGGCATTTCCCGCCGCGTGCCGCGCGTCTATTTCCGCGGCGGGAAGCCGTACCGTACCGTTTCGTATATAAGGGAGGGGGGCATTTGACGCCGCAGAGCCTCGGCTTCAACGCTGATTCGGTTTGCTGCGCGTTCATTATGCACCAATATAGCACTATCGGAAACATAATAGGTATGAAAATCCTCAGCCTCAAATATACGGTTACAGGTGCTTCAAGAATTTCATGCTATACCTGCTCAACGATGACATACTCTCCGTTCAGCAGCTGCAATCTGTCCCCAGCTCGAAGCGGTATCGCGTCAGTCCAACCCTTTTGCGGTACCCAGAACGGATGTGTCAGCGTCACAGCTATTGCAGTGCTCTATGTACGCCAAAAAGCATGATATTTTTCTCCGAAGCTAATGATAGGCATTTTACTCAAATCCTCTAAGATTTCTTGATCATCGCTCCACCAAGAATCTGCTATATAATACCCCTTCATATCATTCATTCCAGAATAAAATGTTATATGCGAACTTATTTCAACTTGTAATATGTCATTAACAATGTATCTTTTATCTTCTTGATTAAACTTTGTGTCTCTTATAAAACAAGTCTCTTGTAGTGTATATTTAATATAAAAATCGAAAGTATTTAATGACATAAAGTCTTTAACTATTTCTAACTCTTTATAATGTCCGCAATTCCCTATACAGTTAATACAATGAGGATAATCCCAAGGAAATATAGATTTTTTCCCGATCCTTATCCTATCCTGATAATAATAAATTATAATTTGACCATCTTTGGTGACATATAATTTATAGTTATGATCTACTTTATTAGCAAATATAAAAAACTCATTATTGATATTGCTTTTTATAGCTTGATCGTAGTAGTTTTTTAATGTTTGATAATTTTCTTTTTCATGACAAACCAAATTTAATATTTTGTTATATGAATGGTGATTCAATAAGTCTTCAACACTTTTATATTTCCCAAACAATGCTTCTTCATCGTTTACGCTATACCCAAACTTTGATTTCATACATCGTACCGCATGATTTCTGACACATTCTTTTAACATAATTGAGGTTCTCCAAATAATTTTTTTGATGCTAACGGTCATTTTAAATGACCGTTAGCATATTTTTCTATAATAATATCCTTTTCTTTGCTAAAACCTTGTTTAACAAAATTATTCTGAAAAACGATTAAATGATCTTTAAACTTTGAATGAGAGAAAAACTCAATAAAACCCTCAAATTTATTTACTGGTACTTTTTCATCGAGATATAATTTCTCTCCCAATGTATAAAAGCATTCAAAAGTTACTTCAGTTTCACATAAAACTCTAAGTTGATATAATGTCAAATTCATATGTGCCAATATTACCAAAACA
>CALWJT010000002.1 GCA_944381075.1 uncultured Clostridia bacterium | reverse complement strand
CGGCTACGAGGCCGAGCGCAAGGCCAAGCAGGAGCGCCGCCGGGAGCTGACGGAGCAGCTTGCCGCCAGCCGGGAGAACGAGCAGTCGGTGGACGCATGGCTGGACATGGTGCAGGATTATTACAATCTGGAAGAGCTTGACCGGCCTACGCCGGTGCGGCTCATCCAGAAAATCGAGGTCGGCGAGAAGCGCATGGTAGACGGCCACGAGGAACGGGACTTCAATATCTACTACAACTTCATCGGGCATATCGACCTGTGAGCTTGTCATGCTTTATGCGAAGTGAACTAACGAGATGTACGCCCGAGACATCAGCCGCAAGGTCAGAAGCTCACACCGACTCCGTGGCAATGCAGGTGAGCCGCTTTCACAACCGCCATATGGGTATGTCAAGAATCCCGAGAACAAAAAGCAATGGATTATAGATCCCGAGGCGGCACAGATCGTCAAAGAGGTATTTGCTATGTGCATTGAAGGCAAAGGCAACGAAACAATTGCAAGAATATTGCAGGAAAGATAAGTGCTCGTCCCGATGGCATATTGGCAGAGCAAGGGACTCGGCAGAGGAGGTAAGAAAACGCAACCCAATCCGTATAAGTGGTGCAAGACGACCATTGCAAAGATACTTTCACAGCAAGAGTATTGCGGTGATGTCATCAACTTCAAGACCTACTCAAAGTCATTCAAGAACAAGGCTCGCATTCCCAACGACAAAGAGAATTGGGTGATCTTCAAGGATAAGCACGAGCCTATCATTGACCGAGAGACTTTTGAAATGGTGCAAAAGCTGACGGGTAAAACCAAACGCCGCGCGACAAAGGTCAGCAACAAGAAAAGTATGTTTTGCGACCTCGTGTATTGCGCCGATTGTGGCAGCAAGCTGTGGTTTCACACTAATACGAGAAACGACAGCATTCAATACTTCAGTTGCTCAAACTACAAGACCGATACTCGAGGCACTTGTGAGACACGCCACTATGTCCGCGAGGATGCTATCGAGCAGGTTGTTATGATGGAGCTACAGTATATGGCAAGGCTTCTTGACGAGCACGAGGATGAATTTGCCGAGGCGCTTGAACGAAAGACAAATGCCGCCTCCATCAAGGAAAAGAAGCTGATTGAAGCCGAGCTCCAAAAGGTAATTGTGAGAAATGAGCGTGTAGCAACTCTTTATGAAAAGCTCTATGAGGACAATGTCGAAGGCAAAGTCACAGACGAGTGGTTTATGCAATTATCTCACAAGTACGAGGTTGAACGAATGGAACTGAAATCCAAGATTGCCGAGTGCAGAGAGCAATTACGCAAACTCGCAGAAAACAACCGCAACAAAGAGAACTTTATCTCTGCCGTTCGCAAGTTTATGGAGATGAAGGAACTGACTCCGGCACTTCTTAAAGAACTGATCGACAAGGTCGAGGTTTATGAAACCGAAGGCGTAGGTAAAAACAGAACGCAAAGGCTCGTCATCCACTACCGCTTTGTCGGCTTTATTGAAATCTCGGGGAGTAGTAAGAAAAACACCATACCGCCGAGACAAGAAAAGGTGTAGCAGTTCAATATCTTACGACATAGCCGCTTTGTTAAAGCAATGCGCAAAAAAGGAGCAGGCGAACCTGCTCCAATACATACGAGGGAACGAAAACAACTCTTTATACATAAAGAAATCGAGTGTCCATAACTCAAATCCGTTATGAACACCCGATATGGTCTGAGTGACTGGACTTGAACCAGCGGCCTCTACCACCCCAAGGTAGCGCGCTACCAACTGCGCCACACCCAGATCGGACACTATTCTATTATAGCAATCCCCGCGCTGAATGTCAAGGATTTCTTTTTAAAATCACCGGAAGGAAAAGGCACATTCCGCGCCCGCAAAAGACGCGGAATGCTTGCCCCTTTTGATGCTCTTATTTGATTTCGACAGTAGCACCGGCAGCGGTAAGATCGGCTTTGATCTTTTCCGCATCTTCCTTGGAAACGCCTTCCTTGAGCGTCTTCGGAACCGCTTCCACCAGCTCCTTGGCCTCTTTGAGTCCAAGACCGGTTACTTCGCGGACCGCTTTGATAACGCCGAGCTTGCTGTCGCCAAAGGACGTCAGCACAACGTCGAACTCGGTCTTCTCCTCTGCTGCGGGAGCAGCGGCAGCGCCGCCGGCAGCAGCGACGGCAACAGGAGCTGCGGAAACGCCGAACTCCTCTTCGAGAGCCTTTACGAGGTCGGCGACCTCAAGAATGGTAAGCGCTTTGATTTCATCAAGAATCGCAGTGATTTTTTCGGATGCCATGATTATTTTACCTCCATAGAATGATATTTGTAATTAAAAAATGGATTCCGCCCTTAAGCGGTCGCTTCGCTCGACTTGTCCACATATGCCTGAAGGACATATGCAAGACCATAAAGAGAGGACTGAAGACTTCCGAGGACCTTGCCGATGAGCATCTCCTTGGACGGAAGCTCGGCAAGCTCGTTGACGCCTTCGACATCGAGCACTTTGCCGTCGACAAAACCGGCCTTGATTTCAAAGGATTCTACCTTATCGGCGAATTTTTTGAGGATCTTCGCAGCCGCGACCGGATCCTCTGCGCTCGTTGCAACTGCCGTCATTCCTTCGAGAACCCCGATAAGCTCGGTATATCCGACGTTTTCGCATGCTCTCTTGGTCAAAGTATTTTTGATGACGGAATATTCTACGCCCGCCTTGCGCAGCTCGCTGCGAAGCGCCGTGTCATCCTCAACCGTAATCCCCTGATAAGCAACGATTACGCCGGCCGCCGCGTTCTTCATTTTTTCCGTGAGATCGGCGACAATTTTCTTTTTGGATTCCAGAACCTGTGCACTTGGCATGATTTCACCACCCTTTCTTCGATTTTCAGCTAAGCTTCTCATGCCACCCCCCTTGATGAGGGATCCCATCAAAGCATGGAGCAAAAGAAAAAGTCTTTTCTGACAACCCGACGGATCGCAGGAAAGACAAAAAAACTCTTTTCGATCTCTCCTCGGCAGGGAAGCAGAACTTTTACGGAAACCTGCTGTCTTAGGATTGCTAAATCAGCATAGCATATTTCAGGCGCTTTGTCAAGGATTTTTTATAAATCTTTCAAAAATTATGGATTTATCCTTGCGTTCTGACCGAGATCTCTCCGCCTGTCAGATGGAGGATTTCCCCGTTTCCTTTTTTGACGATCAGTCCGCCGTTTTTGTCGAGGCCCTGAGCGATGCCGCATCCTTCCCGCGCGCCGAAATAACGGATAGGCTTTCCAATGACGCAGCTTTTTTTCGTACAGTAGTCCAATATTTTTTGCGGGGATCCATTCAGCGTTTGGGTAAAATATCGCCGGACACGGCGGAAGATCCTGGATTTTAAAAGAAAATCGCCTGAAAGAGAGGCCGCGGTCTCGGAAAGAGGCTCCGGAAAATCGGATATCCCGATGTTGATCCCGATCCCGACGACATAACCGAGGACCGCATTTTCCTTAGACAGCGCCTCGGCAAGGATCCCGCAGATTTTTTTCCCGTTTAGCAGGATATCGTTCACCCATTTGATTTCGGCCGGAAAGCCTTCGTCGGCAATGGCGCGGCATACAGCCGCTGCCGCGGCTGTGGTAAGAAGCTCCGGGGGAAGTGAAAAACTGCCGTGAGGAAACGCATAGGTAAAATATAGGCCGCCTTCGGAATAGAAGCGCCTTCCCAGCCGCCCGCGGCCGGCGCTTTGACGGTCGGCAAGCACGATAAATCGCCGACCGTTTTCCTCCGATAAGAGGATCTCCTTTGCCGTCTGATTGGTAGAGGGCAGCTCCTCATAATAATACAGCGCAGTTTCCTCTGCCCTTTCTCGGTCATACAGAATGGAAGGATTCGGATAGGGCGTATGCTGCATGGGGATATTGCGTTTTTTGATCTGAAATTTTCCTCTGTTCCATTTCATAACAAGGCCCCCGTTGTTATTTGCCAACGCAAAAATGATGAAAAATCTGGTCTACGATCTCTTCTGTAACCTGTCTGCCATCCAGCTCTCCCAGACTTGCCATCGCAGCCTCCAGCTCCGTACATGCGATATCGGGGCCAAGGGCATCCAGAGCCAAGAGCGCTTCGCTGACATGGGAGAGCGCTTTTTCTGCGGCGGAGAATTGCCTTGCATTGGCAATGACGGCCTCGCCGCCTTGAAGCAGGCTGCCGTCTTTCCACAGCCCTTCAATGCGGGATACAAGAGATGTCCGGCCGGCAGGGTCTTTGGCGCAGAATGGAAACGGTGCGGTGCCAAGACGTTTTTGGATCGCCGATACATCCGCCTTTCCGGGAAGGTCGCTTTTGTTCATTATGACAATGAGCTGCGCGCCTTCTTCTGCCCGGCTGCGAACACGGGAAAGGACTTCCTCATCCTCTCTTTCAAGCGGACGGGAAGCGTCAAAGACCGCGAGGATCAGCTCGGCTTCATCGAGAGCTTCCATGCTTTTGGTAACGCCGAGACGTTCCACTGCATCGGCGCTTTCCCGAATGCCGGCCGTGTCAAAGAGCCGCAGGAGCACCTCTCCTGCGACGACAGTTTCGCAGATGACGTCCCGCGTGGTGCCGGCGATGTCGGTTACGATGGCGCGGTCCTTTCCGGCGAGAAGGTTGAGGATCGTCGACTTTCCGGTATTGGGCTTCCCGAAAATCACGGTGCGGATGCCCTCGCATACCGCATGCCCGGTCCGGTAGGAGGAGGAAAGCGTCTCCAGCATCGCTTTTGCGCGGAGGATCCCTTCCCGCAGCTCCTCTTTTGTCATTTCTGCCAAATCTTCGTCGGGAAAATCGATGACGGCATAAACGGAAGAGATGAGCGCTCCTAAGATGGCGTTGATTTCATCGGTCCTGCGGCGGACGGCGCCCTCCATATTCTTTCGCGAAAGCTTCAGTGCCGCGTGGGTCTGTGCTTCGATGACCCCGATGACGGCCTCCGCTTCGGAAAGGGAAAGCTTGCCGGCAGCGAATGCACGCCGGGTAAATTCTCCGGGACCTGCCGGCACAGCGCCGCAGACGAAGGCACTGGAGAGTATCTCTTCCGTCAGCAAAATACCGCCGTGACAGCTGATTTCCACCGTATCCTCGCCTGTATAGGAATGCGGCGCGCGGAATACGATAACGATCGCCTCGTCCAGCGTTTCTCCGGACGGATCCGAAACAAGGGCGAGGACGGCGGTGTTGGCCGGCACGGAGGAGAGCGGTTTCCTGCTTTTGGGATGAATAAATTTTTCACAAATGGAAAGGGCGTCGGGACCAGAGATCCGGATCACGGCGATCCCTCCCTTGCCGCGCGGGGTAGATACCGCTGCGATGGTCGACGTGAACATGTCGCTCATGAAAAGCTCCTTTCTCGGAGAAGTTCGATTGAAAAAGAGCCGCCGCATTTTCTGAAAATGCGACGGCTCCTCTCCTTACTGCTGATGATTGCTTGAAAATTCTTTGAGTTTTGCGAAGTAGGCGTCAAGATCCTTCGCCTTTTCGATTTTTCGTGGTGCAGGACGAGGCGTGTCCGAACGCCGGCGCGGCACGTATCCCTCTTCCTTTTCGGTTTTCGGCTCGGTACGGCGCCGCTCTGTGCGTTCCGTCTTGGGCGCGCGGCGTTCCGTGCCGCGGGGACGGTTTTTCTTTTCCGGCTTTGCGAGCTCTGTCGGCTTTGCCGCGCCTTCCGGAAAAATGATCACACGGCGATTGCCCTCCGCACCGACGGAGTTGGTCGAGACGCCCTCGATTTTTTGGATCTCTGCATGAATGGTGCGGCGCTCATAGGCGTTCATCGGCTCCAGCGCAATGTTTTTGCCGCTCTTTTTTACCTTTGCCGCCATTTTGGACGCAAGCTTGCGCAGCGTTTCTTCTCTTTTTTCCCGATAATTTTCGATATCGATGCTGATTCGCGTGTATTGCCGGCCCTCGTCGTCCTTTTTATTGGCGGCAAGATTGACAAGATATTGGAAAGCCTCCAGCGTATCGCCATGGTGCCCGATAAGAGCGGACGCTCCCTCTCCGGTGATGGTAATGAGAGCCTCGCCGTTTCCGTCGTCGTGGAGGATGACCTCTCCCTCGATCCCGAAGTCCTTCAAAAGGGTTTCTATAAACGAACGGGCAGCCTCCAGCGGCTTCAGGACGTAAGTGACCTTTATTTTTGCGGGGCTTGCCCCCATGCCGAGGAACCCCTTCTTCGGCTCCTCCAAAATTTCGTAAACGATATCCTCCCTCGAAACGCCGAGCTGGGCCGCCCCGTCCGACGCTGCCTCCTCGACTGTTTTCGCGGAAATGACAAGTTCTTTTTTCATAATCGGTTTGATTCCTCTGCTGTTATTTTTTTGATTTTTTATTTTTTTTCAGCGGTGCTTTTTGAATGACGGATTTTTCCTCCGTGCCTGCCGGTTCGCTGTTTATCCTCTCGTTGCGCTCATCGTATATGGAGGAATATTCGCCGAGGTCCGCATATTCGTCCTCGTCCATCGGACGGGCAAGCGCGGCCTTGGTCTTTTCCAGGTTTTCCTTTTTTGCGGATTTGCCGAGGTATTCTCGCTCCGCCGCTTTATAATCCTCCTCCGTGAATTTCGGAAGCGGGATGGCCTTATAGAGAATAAACTGCTGCAGCATGCCGAGCAGCGTGTTGAAGATCCAGTAAACGCCGAGCGCGGCGGGCAGGGTGAATGCGATCCATGCCGTCACAAGCGACATGATGATGCTGGTGATCAGCATCTGCTTTCCGGCGGCGGGATTGTCCTGCATCGGCTGGAAGGTGAGCTTTCTTGAAATGACCGTGGAAAGCACGGTGAATCCGAAGTTGAGAAGCGGGATCAGGACGAGCCATGAGGTAAACGATGGGGTTTGTGCGAGGGCGGTCGGATTCCCGAAGAGGCCGAAGTTCGGCAGATCGGAAAGAACGACCTGTCCTATATCGCCAAGCGAAGCGTTGATGGCGGGGATATTCTCCTGCGTGAGGTATTGAATCAGCTCGATATCCCGTCCGGAAAAAACGCCGTCCTTGAAGCCGGCGATCGTTTCGCCGAGGTTTTCCGTTACCCACGAGGCGATGCCGTTGAGCATTTCCGGGCCATAGTCGCAGATATATTTCAGCGGGTTGTAGACGATCCCGTAAAGGATCATGACGACAACGAGCTGCAGGATCATCGGCAGGCATCCTCCCAGAGGGCTGTAGCCTTCCTTCTGGTAGAGCTCCATGATCTCGTTCTGCATTTTCTGCATGGTGGGCTGATCGTTCCTGCCCTTATACTTGTTTCGGATTGCCATTTCCTTCGGCTTCAGCCTTGCCTGCTTGACCGAATTCTTCTGCTGCTTGATGCCAAAGGGAGAAAGAATGATTTTGATCATCAGCGCGAACAGGAGCAGCGCCAGGATATAATGTCCTGTAAAGGAATTGAAAGCGCGGAGTATGCTTCCAAAGAAACCGTTGATTGCGTCCATCATGTTTGAGAATTGTCTCCTTTTTCATTTGCGGAGGGAGGTGTGCTTTTCCCTCTTTTTTTCCTTTTCGGAACCGGATCATATCCGCCCCTTGAAAATGGATTGCAGCGCAGGATCCGCCATATGGCAAGTCCGAGACCGGCGATGAGCCCCCACTCACGGAACGCTTCGATCGCGTACTGAGAACAGGTCGGCGTGAACCGGCAGCACGGCGGCTTCAGCGGCGAAATGAATTTCTGGTACAGCCTTACGAAAAAAATCCCGATTTGTTTCATGGGACAAAACTCCAGTTCCTGCGGTATCCGGTCCTATTCGTGTGACGGGGCTTTTTCACCGGCATAGAGCGACAGCTTTCGTGCGGCATAAAGCAGGTCCTTGTAGATGTCTGTGCTTTTTGCCCCGCAGGCCGCTTCTCTTGCGGCGATGACGATGAGCTTTCCCTTTTTGATGTTCTGCTCTGCTTCGAGCTGCCGATAAGCGGCGCGGAGGATCCTTCTCACACGCGAGCGCACGACCGCTCCCCCAAGCTTTTTGGAGACCGTAAGACCCAGGCGGTTGACTCTTTTGCCGAGCGGATTCTCGCGCGCAAGGCGTGCGGCGTGATAATCGGTCAGTACATATACGACGATATGTCTGCAAACGGCCTTTTCGCCTCTTGCATATACCTTTTTATAAAGGTGATTTTCGGAAATCGCTATGTTTTTCACACAGGTTCTCCTGTCTGCTTAGTGACGACGGAGGAAAAATCCCCCTTTTGATAAAAAAGAAAGCCTATGAATACGCCACAGGCTTTTTTGACCGCTGATTTTCAATAAGAAAGTCTTGCCCTGCATTTTGCGCGTCTTCTTTTGAGGACCTTGCGTCCGTTTGCAGTGCTCATTCTTTTTCTGAAACCATGCTCTTTTTGTCTTTGACGTTTTTTCGGCTGGTAAGTTCTAAGCATTCGTCTTGCACCTCCTCTTGCGTCGGCGGATAGATATATCCGCGCATATTGCTACAATTACAAACTCCATTATACACATAAAGACAATCGCTTGTCAAGTGGAAATTGCTTTTTCCTGCATTTTTTTATAAATTCCAGAAAAGATTGGCTTCCATGCAGACGGGACTTTTCCATTTCAGAAAGTGAATGTTGACATTTTGCCCAATTATGTTATCATAAAATATAAGGATTTCTTTCAATATTCTTCAAAGAAGAAGAAACAGAGGAGGACGGCGATGGCGATTGTATTGGAGACAAAGTCTCTTAAGAAGGATTACGGCGGAAAAATTGCGCTTTCTGGAATAGATCTTTGCTTACCGTCGGGAAAAATTATCGGACTGCTGGGGTCAAACGGGAGCGGAAAAACGACGCTTTTAAAACTTGCGGCGGGCCTGCTTGCGCCGACCGGCGGAGAGATCCGTGTATGTGGTATGGAAATCGGTGTTGAAACCAAACGAGCCGTTTCCTTTTTGCCGGAGCGCACCTATCTTAACGATTGGATGCGCGTCATGGATATTATGGAATATTTTGATGATTTTTATGAGGATTTCGACAGGGAGGCGGCGCACAGCATGCTCTCTCATCTTGGTGTGGATGAGAGAGCACGTCTGAAAACACTTTCCAAGGGGACCAAAGAAAAGGTTCAGCTGGTGCTTGTCATGTCAAGGCACGCAAAACTGTATCTGCTTGATGAACCGATTGCGGGCGTGGACCCTGTCGCACGTGAGTATATTTTGAATACGATTGTTGCCAATTACAATCCGGAGGCATCGGTGATTATCTCGACCCATTTGATTGCGGATGTGGAAAAGGTGCTTGACAGCTTCCTCTTTATCCGAGATGGCAGAATCATTATGCAGAGCGATGTTGACAAAGCCAAAGAGGAATATGGCAAATCCGTGGATGAGATCTTCAGGGAGGTGTACAGATGTTCGGAAAAAGCTTAAAATATGAATTTCGGGCAATCGCAAGAAAGGTCCTGCCGCTGTTTCTCACGATCCTTGCCGTCAGCGTTATCATTGGGGTCGCGGTGATCCTGGACGGCCGTGTATTCGCTCCTGCGGAGAGCACGGCGCCGTCTACTCTGCGTGAGATTCTGTATTTTGCGCAAAGCATTCTCCTCACAGGACTGCTCATTCTGATTTTTGTAGCTGGCGTCACGGTGCTTATCATGACCATCAAACGGTTCTATACTTCCTTTTTCACCGATGAGGGGTACTTGACGTTTACGCTGCCGGTGACGATGAACTGTCATTTGATGACCAAAATCGTGTCGATGCTGATTTGGAATCTCTTCGGCGGACTTGTGACAGCTGTCGCCTATCTGATTCTTCTCGGGGGAATGGAACTCGGCTATGGCGCAGTAACGGAGGCTTATGCAGTGCTTGCCGATGATCTGCGGGAAATGGGAAGAGCACTCTCGGTGATCTGGGATGAATATACGGGCTCTGTCATCCTCGCCGCGATCTACGGGCTTCTCTTTTATATTTTTGAGATTCTGCTTGTATATTTTGGAATTTCGATTGGCTGCATGCTTACCAAAAGGCATCGTGTCATTGTGTCCATCCTGTGTATCATTGGGGTCAATGTTGTATTTTCCATTTTGGACAGTATATTGATGTCGATTCTATCGCTTGCAGCTTTCCCAGACAGTGTAGCATCCTCCTTTGCCGTTTTGCTGTCGCTTACGGTGTTCTGTCTTGTCAAAGGGATGGCGTGTTATCTTGGCACCAAAGCCATCTTGATAAAAAGGCTCAATTTGGACTGATGGGCAAAGCCGGAACCGGTCGGTTCCGGCTTTGTTTTTCCCATAAAAAAGGTGGGCAGAACCTATTTTGCAGATAGAGGTGGAAAAAGAGCGGAGCCGCTTCGAATATCCCGCACGAAAAACTGCCCTTGCGAGTAAAATAAATACAGAAACGATATGTGCTTGCAAAATGGAAAGGAGCCAGAGAGAGAGAACATGCCGATTAAGATTTTTATTGACCAGGGACACAATCCTGTCAATCCGAATGCAGGTGCGGAAGGAAACGGATACCGGGAGCAGGATCTCGTATATGAGATTGGAAAGTCTCTCGAAGCGCTTTTGAACGCCAATCCGAATTTTGAGGCGCGGACCTCCCGCAACGACCCCGATGAAATCCTCGGGACCAATACCGCAACCAGTCTTGCCGCTCGCACCAACGCCGCCAACTCATGGGGGGCCGACTATTTTATCAGCATCCATGCGAATGCTTCTGACCTTCCGGATGCTTCCGGAAGCGAGGCGTTCGTCTACAGTGCCTCCTCGCCGGCATATGCGCTTGCGGAAAATATACTGGTGGGCCTGTCGGAAGCAACGGGTTTGCAGAATCGGGGGATATTCTCCCGGCCGACGCTGTATGTTTTGAGAAAAACGGCGATGCCGGCTCTGCTTTTGGAGGTCGGCTTTATCACCAACAGCGGCGACGCTCAGCTGATGGCGGAGAATCCGGATCTGATTGCAAGGGGGATCTATAACGGGATCCTCCGGTATTTCGGTTTAAGCTGACCGGATCCGCTTCCGGAAGCGGAGGCGGCGGCGCGAAAAGCGATGCGATAAGCGGCGGAAGAGATTTAAGTCTCTTCCGCCGCTTATGCTTTGAAAGACGGACAGGCTTGTCCGCAAATCCCAGAGCTTTCAAAGCCGCTTGGCTTGCCGGACATTGAAATTTTGATAATTTATAAATCATATTTGACGATATTGTTAACTTCTCGGGCAGTCGGTTGACATCCGCTTTGCCGTGTTATATAATGACTAAAAACGAAGAAAAATAGTCTTACCGTTAAATTCGTTTGGGGGAAAGTGAATTGAAGAATAAAATCGTTGCTTTGGGACTTGCGGCATGCTTTGCGGTTGCCTGCTTTTCTTCCTGTGAGGACACGCCGCCCGTTGAAACAACGGAATCCAATACAAAAACCTATACCGTGGAGGATTCGGTTTTGATCTCCTGCATCGGTCAGGCGGACGAGAACGGCGTTTATGTCGTTCCGGATACCATCACGATGATCGGAGAGAGTGCGTTTGCCGGGGATGATACGCTGCGCGAGGTCGTGATCGGCTCCAACGTCAAATCGATCGGTTCCGGCGCGTTCCAGTACTGCACGTCGCTCGAAAAGGTGACGATTGCCGAAGGGGTCGAAAGCATCGGTTCCTCTGCTTTTTACGCCTGCTCCGCTCTTTCGGAGATCTCGCTGCCGTCTACGGTCGAGCGCCTTGAGCCGTATACCTTTTATGGATGCGAATCTTTGGAAAGCCTGTCTCTTGCGCATATTCGGCATATCGACGATTATGCGATGTGGTATTGCAGCTCCCTTGAAAGCGTGACGCTCTCGGAGGATCTGACTGTCATTGGGGATTGGGCGTTCTCCCAGTGCCAGAGTCTTGAAAACATCAATCTGGAAGCCTGCACGAAGCTCGAATCGATCGGCGACTATGCGTTCTCGATTTGCGGCATGCTCCGCAGCGTTGCCATCCCTGAGGGGACAAAAAGCATCGGTATGCTCGCTTTTTACGATTGTTCGAGACTGACGGAGGTTACGATCCCTTCGACGGTGGAGGAAATCGATTTTGCCGCGTTCAATTATACGCCTTGGTATCAGGAGCATACGGCGGATTATTTGATCGTCGGTGACGGCGTCCTCATCAAATGCACGGTCCATCCGCTGTATCTCGACCTGTCCGGCAAGGGGATCCGGTATATCAGCTCTGCTTTCTGGAACGCAGAGGCAAGCGGATACGCGAAGGAATACGGCTACCGCTATGCTTCTGAGCTGGAGTCGGTCGCAATTCCGGAGGGCGTCCGCATCATCGGTTCTTCTGCCTTTGAAGGCTGTGTCGGCTTGCAATCGGTGAGCCTGCCGTCTACCCTTGAGAGGATAGAGAACAACGCCTTCAATGTATATTCTTCCTCCTATACCTCACAGGCAAACATTTCTCTTGAGAACTGCAGTCAGCTTGAATATATCGGCAGCTACGCCTTTTACGGCTGTACCGGGATTGAAAAGATCCTGCTGCCCGAGAGTGTGGATTATGTGGGCGCTTATGCCTTTGCCGTAACGAAAGCCTATGATCAGTTTATGGAGTCCGCCAAGGATAAGGAAAATGAAAATGACCGGTATCTGATTGTCGGGGACGGGATCCTGCTTGCGGCTTATGTCCGGAACGGGCAGACCTCCGTAACGATTCCGGAGGGCGTAAGGGTGATTGCCGGCAGCGCATTCTGCGGCTGGGATACGGCTTACGTGCCGGAAGATACCTCTCAGCTCAGCACATCCGGCATCTCGAAATACAATTTGAGCTACCAGGTGACGTCCGTTGCGCTGCCGTCTACGCTGGAAACCATCTGCGACAGCGCCTTTTTCCGGATGATGCAGATCACGGAAATTGTGTTCCCGGAAAGCCTTACCACGATCGGAAACAGCGCGTTCTCCTTCTGTTCAAGCCTTTCCGATATCTCCGGCGGCGCCAACATCGCGGAGATCGGCAGCGATGCGTTCAGCTTCTGCACGTCGCTCAAATTTTTCCGGTTTTCACAGAATACGGTAAGCATCGGAGCGGGCGTTTTTGCGGGCTGCTCCGCACTCGAGGGAGTGTATTTCCCGCAGGGACTCGCTTTTATCGGGGAAGAACAGTTTGCGGATGGCTGCACCTCGCTTGTTGAGATCCGGATCTCGCCGGAAGCGAGACCGCGCATCTATTCCATCACGGGGAATTTGTCGCAGAACATCCAGGTGAATTATTATTCGGAGGACTAAAGGGAAAAAACGTTTCAGGGAGAAATCGCGGATTTCTCCCTTTTTTTATGGAAAAGACAAAAAAGTGCGGTCCGGTTCTTGGCCGGACAGAATTTATCCGCTTGTCTGCATGCTTTCGCAATCTCCGGAATAAACTGTACGGGGATATGGTACGAACGGACAATGCGGGAGGAACGAGAGATGGGCGCGGCACTTGAAGTCAAAACAGAAGTGATATACCGGGAGATTCGAGCGCATGGCACTGCGGTGCTGCGGTATCGGATCGCCTATCCGGTGCTTGCGGAATGCGGCGCCATAAACGAATTCTATGGGAAAATGGCGCAGACGCTGCAGGCGTATGCGGAAAAGACCGCGGATATGCGCGCCGAGGCGTTTGCCGCCTCTTCGCGCACTCAGCGCGCCGCCTTTCGGGAGATCATGCTCCGCAGCGTTCCGAATGTCGCGTGGGCGGACGAACGCTATATCAGTATCTGTCTGGATTTTATTGCCGCGGATAAAGAATCGATCCGCCGTATGGTGCGTACAGCGCATACCTTTGAGCGCGCGTCGGGAAGGATCTGCATGCCCTCGGAATTTTTAGGCAAGCGCAGGGCTCCGCCGTCGGAGGACTTCTATCTGACCCGAAAGGGGCCTGTGTTTGTAATCAATCTTGGCGGCGGGGAGCTGCCCTTTGGGGAAAGATCGCGGCCGGAACAGTACGTTCGGGAAATATTGATCGAAACATGATGCTTTCGATTTCCAGTTTGACGCATAATGTTCAATATTATAAATGAAAACAATATATTGCATACAAAATTCAGAAGAAATCACCATGAATTTTAAAAAAAGACTTGAAAAAAGTGCAGATTTACGGTATGATAAACAGCAATACAGCGAGAGAAGGGCGGGATCAGTCTTTGGATCGTCGGATTGAAAGGATATGGGAAGCGGAGCGCGCCGCCGCGCTCCGAAGGGACAGGCTTGCCGCCGAGGAAAAGGAGAAGCTGGCTGCCGTCAAAAGAGAATACGAATCTCAGCGTGCGGCAGCCGAGGCGAAGGCGGAGCAGGCGGTCCTGCATTCTGCGCAAGCGGCAAGACAAGCGGCGGCCGCCGAAGCGGAAGAGGCGAAGCGAAAGGCCGGACGGGAGGCGGAAGCTTATATACAGGCTGCAAGGGAAAGGCTTCCGCTTGCGGCAGAATATATTATTCGGGAGATTTTCGGGACATGATCAATCAAATGAAGAAGCTGTCTCTCATCGTCCTTGCTTCCGACGCGGAGCGCGTGATGAATTCGCTTGCCTTTCTGTCGTGCGCGGAGATCGAAAAAACGGATGCTGTCCCCGGCTCCCTGCATGTGCCGGATATGGCGGAGAAGCGAAGGGAGACGGAGCAGGGGCTGGATGCCCTGCGGTTCGCGATCCCGTATCTTTCACCGGACCGAAAGGACAAGCGCGGATTTCTTTCGGGCGAGAGGACATCCCTGCGCCGGAGCGACGTGGAATCGCTGCCGGAAAATGCGCGCCGCGCCTTGGACGGGGCCTACCGCGCGCAGCAGATAGAAAAGGAGCTCTTGTCGCTTGGCGAGGAGCGCCGCCGGCAGTCGGAGCGCATCCGTTCCGCATCGCCGTGGTTAGGACTTGACGTCGCGCTGGGCTTTGAGGGAACGGAACATACAAGCGCCGTATTCGGTACGCTTCCGGCATCGGAGGGCGAAGCTTGCCGGAGGCTTTCTGAAATGGGTGCCTTTTCGGAAATCGTCTGCAGGGAGACTTCGACGCTTTCTCTTTTTGTTCTTTATGCAAAGCGGGATGAAGGGGAAGTTATGGCGGCGCTCTCTGCTGCCGGCTTTGCTAAGCTTCGCTTCGCTAAAGGCACGGGGACGGCGGCGCAGGAAATAGAAAATGCAAGGCTTGCCATAGCGCAGCTCGATCAAAGGGAGAAGCTCCTTTTGGACGAAAAAAAGGCGCTCGCCCAACGCTGTGCCGATATGGAGACGGCGTACGATATCCTGGATACCAGGCTTGGCATCCTGGAACAGAGAGAAAAGACGGCGGGAACCGAGCATACCGTGCTCATCCGCGGCTGGATCCCGGCGAAGCAGGAAAAGCGTCTTATGACGGCGCTTGCCGGCCATATCTGCTCCTGCGAGCTGTCGGACCCGGAGGAGGGAGACGATGTGCCGGTACAGCTTCACAATCCGGCGCTGGCCGATCCGTTCGAGGCGCTGATCGGGCTTTATTCTTATCCGAAATACGGAAGCTTTGATCCGACCTTGATCGCGGGCATTTTTTTCTCCATCTTTTTCGGACTGATGACGGCCGATGTCGGATACGGCTTTCTCATTACAGTCGGCTGCCTGATTCTGTTAAAGCGAATGAAGCCGCGCATAGGACTTGCGCGATTTCTCAAAATGTTTGCCATCTGCGGTGTCTTCAGTATGGCGGCGGGCGTGCTTTTCAACGGCTGGTTTGGGGATCTGCCGGCACAGTTTGCGGAAAAGATCCTCGGCGTCGACGATTTCGGCGGCATGTGGTATCTCATCGATCCCATCAGCGATCCCATCGCCTTTTTTATCCTTTCGCTCGTGATGGGCGCCGTTCATCTGATCTGCGGCATGGTCATCAAAATGGGGATGCTCATTCGGAGCGGGGACGTGTTTTCCGCCGTCTTCGACGTCGGAAGCTGGCTTGTCGTATTTCTCGGCATCGCGCTTTATGCCTTTGTCGGAACGGCGGGCGGGATCGTGGCGCTTGCCGGAGTTCTGATGGTAGTGCTCACACATGGCAGGCGTCAGAAAAATATTGTGATGAAATTCTTTTCCGGACTGCTCGGACTTTACGATATCGTAAGCTATATGTCTGACCTGCTTTCCTATTCCCGCGTACTGGCGCTGGGGCTTTCCTCCGCGGTAATCGCGAGCGTGTTCAATGTGCTGGCGACGCTCGGCGGCAGTTCGGCGGTATCCCTTGTGCTGTTTCCGCTTGTGTTTGTGCTCGGACATGCGCTCAACATCGCGCTCAGCCTGCTTGGCTCCTTCATCCATTCGAGCAGGCTGCAGTATGTCGAATTCTTCGGCAAATTCTACGAGGACGGCGGGCGTCCGTTTTCTCCGATGGCGCCGCGCTTGACTTATACGGAGCTTTCCTCGGAAGAGCCCGAATCCCAAAATTCTGTTTGAGACCGAAAGGTCGGAAAGGCAATATCATGACGTTTACTGAATTTTTAAGTACCGTTTTCACAGGGACCAATCTCGCGCTGCTTGGCGCGGTGCTCGCCGTCGCGTTCTCCGGCTTCGGCTCCGCCAGAGGCGTCGGCATGGTAAGCGAGGCATCCGCGGGACTTCTTACGGAGGATCCCACGAAGTTCGGCAAAGCGATGGTGCTTCAGGCGCTGCCTGCCACGCAGGGGATTTACGGATTTGTCATCGCATTCCTGATCGCGGTCGTGAAGCTCGACATCATGTCGGGAAGCCCGGTCACGCTCACGGTGGGACAGGGCATGTATCTGTTCTGCGCTGCGCTTCCGATCGCGCTTGGCGGATGGGTTTCCGCCATCAAGCAGGCGAGAGTGGCGACGGCGGGCATTTCGGTGCTCGCCAAGCGTCCCGAGGCGGTCGGCAAGGCCATCATTTCGGCGGCGCTTGTGGAAATGTATGCGATCTTAGCGTTTCTCATTTCCATCCTGCTCGTTCTTTCCTTTAATCCGGGAGCCGCGGCATGAGTACGGAAACGGGACTGGAGGCGCTCATTGGCAAGATCGAATCGGATGCGGAGGCATCGCTTGCCGCTCTGCGTGCAGAGGGGGAGCGGGAGCTTGCGTCGCTTGCGGCGCAGCAGGCTTCGGCTCTTTTGGAGATCGAACAAAAGGCGCAGGAGCAGATGGATGCTCTGACGCGAAGGGAAATGGTGCGCGGGCAGAGCGCCGCGCAGGCCGCCGCACGCGCAGTTTTTGCCGAAAAGAAGAGCGCGCTTGTGCGGGAAGCTTTTTCGCTCGCGGTCCGCAAGATATCCTCCATGGACGAGAGGGCCTATCTTTCTCTGATGGCGCCGATGCTTTCTGCGGCGGCAGGGGAATTTCCGCAGGACGCCGCGCTCACGCTTGTCGTTCCTGAGACGGCGCCCGCCTCCGGCGAGACGCTCGTTCAGGCGGCGGGGGTGAGGGTAGGCCTGATCCGCACGAGCAAGGGGATGGCTTCGGGCTTTCTGCTCTGTTCGGATACGCTCGAGGTCGACTGTACGCCGGAAAAGCTTGCCGCCGACCGGTATGAGCGTCTGTCCAGTCAGGTTGCCGCAATTTTATTCGGAAAAGAAGCGTGACGAAAGGAGGGCTCACGGTGTCAGCACGGCAGAAAGACTATATCTACGCCGCGGCAAGGATCGGCGCGCTTGAGCGCTCGATCCTTTCGCAGGAACAATACCATAAGCTGATTTCTGCACCGCTTGGGTCGGAGCGACAGGTCCTCATCTCCTTTGGATATGCGTGTGCGGCGGACACACCTCTTGTCCGTGCGATCGAGGACCGGACAAAGGAAGCCTTTGCCGCGGTCTGCGAGGCGGCCCCTGACGCCGCCGTTTTCGACGTGTTCCGATATCCGTATGACTGCTTGAATCTAAAGGCGCTGATCAAATGCGCGCGGCGTGCCGGCTTTTCCGCGGAGGATTTTCTCTCGCCGCTCGGCACAGTCCCGCCGGAGACAGCAAAAAACAGCGCTCTGCACGGCGATTTCGGATGTTATCCTTCTCATATGAGGGAAGCGATATCGCAGGTGCTGGAAACCTATGCTAAGACCGGACGTCCGTCGGATATCGATATGCCGCTTGACGCCGCTTGCTTTGCTGACATGAGAGCTTCGGCGGCGCGGCGAGGGATTTCGGCGCTTTCGGCGTATGTGACGCGGAAAATCGACATCCGGAACACCGTTATCTGTGCGCGCCTGTGGAAAAGGGAGCCGAGGATCTTTCAAAAAGCGTTTTTGTCGGGAGGCAGCCTGTCATTTCCCTCTCTGGAGGCGGCGCTCGCGGACGGCGCCTTTTCCGCGGACCTTTTCCGCGGAACGATGCTTGAGGGCATCGGCGAGGCGCTGGCAGACGCTTCTGACGCAGAAGCGGCAGAGCGGCTGCTCGACGCTTACGAGATGGCGTGCCTGCGTCCGTATCGGTACGACTGTTTCGGCGCGGAAAGGCTGATCGGCTATCTTGCCGCCTATGAGGCGGAGGGTCGGAACCTGCGCGTGATCCTTGCGGGCCGCGCGGCGGGGGCGGATGGAGAGATCATACGGGAAAGGCTGTGTTTGGGTTATGTATAGAATCGGCGTTATCGGCGAGGGGGACGGCATTCTCGGCTTTCTGGCGGCCGGATTTTCCGTCTATCCGGTTGCGTCTGCCGCGCAGGCCGCCGAAAGGCTTCATGCGCTGGCAAAAGAAAATTTTGCGGTTCTTTTCATTACAGAGGAGCTGGCGGAGAAAATCAGCGCGGACATCGAAGCCTACAGGACATGTCCGCTTCCGGCGATCGTTTTGATCCCATCGAAGGACGGGACGGCCGGGACCGGCATGGCCAACATCCGCGGCAGTGTCATCCGTGCGGTCGGCGCGGATATCCTGCCGGATTCCGACGCATAAAAACAAAGCGCGGCGGCCGTCCGCGCGGAAAGGCAGTTTTTGCAGTATGACTGAGGGAAGCATCATCAAGGTTTCGGGACCGCTTGTCGTCGCGGGCGGGATGCGGGAGGCGAACCTTTTCGACGTTGTGAGGATCGGTGAGGCGGGACTCATCGGCGAAATCATTGAAATGCACGGGGACAAGGCGTCCATTCAGGTCTATGAGGAGACGGCGGGGCTCGGCTTCGGGGACCGCGTCGTATCCACCGGAGAGCCGCTCTCCGTCGAGCTTGGGCCGGGACTGCTCACCAATATCTTTGACGGGATCCAGCGTCCGCTGGAGGCGATTTTCGGAAAATACGGCTCCAACATTACAAGGGGGATTTCCGAACCTGCGCTGAACAGGGAAAAGCTGTGGCATTTTGTCCCCTGCGTGAAGAGGGGAGACGCGGTTGTTTCCGGCGATATCGTCGGTATCGTCGAGGAAACGGAGCTTGTTCTTCATAAAATCATGGTTCCGGCGGGTGTGTCGGGCACGATAGAGGAAATCGCCGAGGGAGATTTTACCGTCGAGCAGACTGTCTGCCGAATCGCGTCGGAATCGGGACCGCGCGCGCTTTCCCTTATGAGCAAATGGCCGGTCAGACGGGCGCGCGCTTATGCGAAAAAGCTTGCGCCGGAGGAGCCGATGATCACGGGGCAGCGCGTCATCGATTCCATGTTCCCGATCGCCAAGGGCGGTACGGCCTGTGTGCCGGGACCGTTTGGCTCCGGCAAAACGGTCGTCCAGCATCAGCTTGCCAAATGGAGCAATGTGGATCTTGTCGTCTACATCGGCTGCGGCGAACGCGGCAACGAAATGACCGATGTCCTGCGCGAATTTCCGGAGCTTCGGGATCCGCATACGGGACATTCCATTATGAAACGCACGGTTCTGATCGCCAACACCTCCGATATGCCGGTCGCGGCGAGAGAAGCGTCGATCTATACCGGCATCACCATCGCCGAATATTTCCGCGACATGGGATATTCCGTCGCGGTCATCGCGGATTCCTCCTCGCGCTGGGCGGAGGCGCTGCGAGAAATGTCCGGCAGATTGGAGGAAATGCCGGGCGAGGAGGGGTATCCCGCTTATTTGACCTCCCGGCTCGCGCAGTTCTATGAGCGTGCGGGACGTGTGATCTGCCTTGGGACGGACAAAAGAGAAGGCACGCTTTCCGCCATCGGTGCGGTGTCTCCTCAGGGCGGCGATCTCTCGGAGCCCGTCACGCAGGCGACGCTGCGGATCGTCAAGGTGTTCTGGGGACTGGAGGCGGGACTTGCCTACCGCCGCCATTTCCCGGCCATTCACTGGCTGAATTCCTACTCTCTTTATAAAGACCGGCTGGAGCCGTGGTTCCGAGAGCATGTCGGGCGGGGCTTTTCCGAGGCGGTAGCTGAGGCGATGCGGCTCCTGCAGGAGGAAAGCGAGCTTGACGAGATCGTGAAGCTGGTCGGTGCGGATGCGTTATCACCGAGGGAGCGGCTCACGCTGGAGGCGGCGCGTTCGGTCCGGGAGGACTTCCTGCAGCAAAATGCGTTCGATCCTTACGATTCCTATACGCCGCTCGACAAGCAATATCGGCTTCTGTGCCTGATTCTTTCCTATTATGCCAAGTCTCTTGCCGCGGTTGAGAAGGGCGCGGATGTGCAGGCGCTTGCCGATATGAAGGTCCGCGAAAGGATCGGACGTGCCAAGAGCGCGTCCGATGATACCTACCGTTCCGATTTTGAAGCCATAGAAAAGGAGCTGGATGATGAAATCGAGACCATTCTTCAAGCATAAGGAGGCGTCTGCATGATCAAGGAATATAAGACCATCGAAGAAGTCGCGGGACCGCTGATGCTGGTGCGCGGCGTTGCCGGCGTCAAATACGACGAGCTCGGCGAGATCGTGCTTGCAGACGGCTCCCGCCGCCGCTGCCGCGTGCTGGAGGTGAACGGGAACGACGTCCTGGTGCAGCTGTTTGAAAGCTCTGCCGGCATCAATCTTTCTACGGACAAGGTGCGCTTTCTCGGACACGGGGCGACCCTCGGCGTTTCAGAGGAGATGCTTGGGCGTGTCTTTTCCGGAATGGGTGTCCCGATCGACGGCGGACCTGAAATCATCCCGGATAAGCTGCTCGATATCGGCGGTACGCCGATCAATCCGGCAGCGCGGAAGTATCCGTCCGAGTTCATTCAAACGGGGATTTCCACCATTGACGGACTCAATACGCTGGTACGCGGCCAAAAGCTGCCGATTTTTTCCGCTTCCGGCCTGCCGCATGCCGCGCTCGCGGCGCAGATCGCAAGGCAGGCGCGCGTGCGCGGCTCGGATGAAAATTTTGCCGTCGTTTTTGCGGCGATCGGCATCACCTTTGAGGAGGCGGACTTTTTCATCGAGGATTTCGCAAAAACGGGCGCACTTGACCACACCGTACTGTTCATCAATCTCGCCTCCGACGCTGCCATCGAGCGGATCTCGACGCCCCGTATGGCGCTTACGGCGGCGGAGTATCTCGCTTTTGAAAAAGACATGCATGTGCTCGTCATCCTCACCGATATCACAAACTATGCGGAGGCGCTGCGGGAGGTATCCTCTGCGCGCAAGGAGGTCCCGGGGCGGCGCGGATATCCGGGCTATCTCTATACGGACCTTGCCTCCATGTATGAGAGAGCAGGACGGAAGGCGGGTTCCGAAGGCTCGATTACCATGATCCCGATCCTGACGATGCCGGAGGACGACAAGACCCATCCGATCCCCGACTTGACGGGATATATCACGGAAGGGCAGATCATTTTATCCCGCGAGCTTTACCGCAAGGGCGTGCTTCCGCCTGTGGATGTCCTGCCGTCGCTTTCCCGTCTGAAGGATAAGGGGATCGGTGCCGGAAAAACGCGCGAGGATCACGCGGGTACGATGAACCAGCTCTTTTCCTGCTATGCGCGCGGAAAAGAGGCAAAGGAGCTGATGGTCGTGCTGGGAGAGGCGGCGCTGACGCCGATCGATCGCATTTACGCTAAATTTGCGGATGAATTCGAGCGCCGGTACGTCAGCCAGAAGAGCGACGAGAACCGTACCATCGAGCAGACGCTGGACCTTGGCTGGGAGCTGCTGAAGCTTTTTCCGCGAAGCGAGCTTAAGCGGATCTCGCCGGAGCTGCTGGACCGGTATCTGCCGGAATCGAGATCTTGATTTTTGCGAAAGGAGCGGGCTTCTATTATGGCGCAGATACATGTGAATCCGACGAGGATGGAACAGAAGCGCTTAAAGGCGAGACTGTCTGTCGCGCGGCGCGGGCATAAGCTGATGCAGGATAAGCGGGACGAGCTGATGCGCCGTTTCCTCGGCGTCGTCAAGGAAACGGCGTCGCTTCGCCGCAGAGTCGAGGAGGCGCTTGAAAAGTCATACCGGCAGTTTTCCCTTGCGGCGGCGCTGTCTTCTCCCTCGCAGATGAGCGTCGCGCTGATGCTTCCGTCATCGGAGGCAGAGCTTTCCGTTTCGGCAGCGAACGTGATGGGCGTGCAGGTCCCGCATTTTTCCTATGCCGTGTCCGCCGTTTCGCATAGGGAGTATGGGCTTGCCTTTACGCCTGCGGCCATGGACCCTGCCGTCGAGGCGCTTTCTTCCGTGGCTTCGGATATGATACGGCTCGCAGAGCTGGAGAAGACCCTGGCGCTTCTTTCGGAGCAGATCGAAAAGGCCCGCCGCCGCGTCAACGCGCTGGAGCACATTATGATCCCGCAGCTGGAGGAGGCGATCTCTGCGATCTCCATGAAGCTGGACGAAAACGAACGTGCCAATACGACAAGGCTGATGAAGGTCAAGCGGATGATGGTGGAAAAGAGGATAGAGGCCGACAGACGGCGCATGGAATAGACGTTTTGTATCCATCCATGTCTGAAAATGCTTTCATAGAACGAAAAGGGCCGGAGAGAAAGGCGGGCCGCCGCCTTTCTCTCCGGCCCTTGGGATTGCGTAGGCACACATCCCTTTTCCTTCGGGATACCGTTTCCCGTCAGGCAAAGAAGAATCCGGCCGTCATGTCAAGGTAATTTTCGCCGCTGTAGCCTGGATACTGCTTTTTGACCTCAGCCTTGAACGCTTCCGCGCTGCGGCAGCCGGCGGCGATTGCTTTCAGATTTTCGAGATAAGCGATCTTGGTCTTTGCATCCTTTAAGTCCTCCGGCGTGTAGTGGGAGGTCAGGATAAGATCATATCCTTTTTGAATGTAGCCCTGAAGCTCTTCGATCATTGCGTCGGCATGCGCGGCTCCGGCTACGATGGAATGGCAGTCATGTCCGAGCATGTGCGTGTAAACGGCGTTGATTTCGGGGATCTCGACATCAAAGGCGTCGGCTGTCTGCTTGATGATAAAGTCGATTCCGCCGATGGAAAGAGGGCCTTCGCTTATGACATTGGTGATGGTATGGACGGCGCTGTCGAAGCTTTCGCCGAACGTTTTGGCAAAGCTGTCGATCAAGGCCTTGCCTCCGCCGCTTTCAGAATAAGCGGCCGCGTTCTGCGTCGCGTATTTGGGAACGTCCGGTAAGAACGACGCACCCGCGCCGTGGTAGGCGACAAGCACGCCCTCTGCCTGCACGTCTTTTAGGTAGTCAGTCAGCTCCCGAATATTGTCAAAAAAGCAGGGAGATTCCAGGACGACGGCTCTGCCGTCCTTTTCGACAATGAATACCTCGTTGTCGATAAAATCGTTTGTTTGATAAGCATGAAGCCTTGCTTTGCCGAAGTCATAGAGATGGATTTCGCCTTTTGCGAGCTTTACGGTTTGAAATGCGTTTTTGTTCATCATAAAATGCCTCCTGTAGGGAAAATGGTTTTGGCTGAGCGCCCCGGAGCGGCCGTCCTCCGCGGCTTCTGCATTTAGGATAACCGAATGAATTTCATTTGTAAAGTACGCACTTTATTGTGGGATAGTTACAAGGAGGAAACTCTTGGACGGTTACCGGCAGGGAACTCATGTGCTGCGGCGCGGGATTGAGACGGAAAGATCCCTGAAAAAATTTTTCAGAAATTTTATTTTTCTTGACGGTTGACAAAAAGCAGGCGGTACGGTAAAATTAGAAGCATACTTACAAAAAGATATCGATGGATGGGAGGCTGGAAAATGAACGGACAAAAAACGGCAGCGCTTCCCGCCTGTCCGGTGGAAACGACCCTGATGCTGATCGGCGATAAATGGGAGGTCCTGATCCTGCGCGATCTTTTGGCGGGGACAAAACGGTTCGGAGAACTGAAAAAATCCATCGGCGGCGTATCTCAGAAGGTGCTGACGGCGAAGCTGCGCGAGATGGAGGAAAACGGTCTTGTGAGCCGCAAGGTATATGCGGAGGTGCCGCCGCGGGTAGAGTATTCGCTTACTGTGCTCGGCCGCAGTCTTGAGCCGGTTCTCGACGCGATGCGTCTTTGGGGCGAGGGGTATAAATCCTCTCTTGGAGAATAAAGGGGATATAAAAAACAGAGCCGGAGGCTTGAACGCCTCCGGCTCTGTTTTGAGTGGAAATTCTCTATTTTCCAAGCTCTCGGAACGTATAATACTCATGATCGGCAAAGGTTTCCGCATAGGAGCCCTTGCGGCCGATGATGGTGAGATACCGCATCTGATAGGAGGCGGAATCCGAGGAAGAGACGAGCTTGGCAAAGGCCTCCTTTGAGATATATTTTACGCTGGACGGGATCGTGATCGTAGAGATCTCGGCCGTCACGTCCGCGAAACGATAGTCCGGGATGCGTTTTACGGTCTCCGGAATGACGATGTTTGCGGAGTTGCCGTTGTATTGGACCAAGACGCCGTCCCCTGCCACGATGAACTCCTCGTCGGAATTGCGCAGCCAGCGGGTGCCCTCGAACGCACTCACGCCGATGTAAACAACGCTCGTAGGGATATCGATCTTCACAAGCTTGTTGCACTGGGAAAATGCACCGTCACCGATGATACGGAGGGAATCGGGCAGGATAACCTGAACCAGCTTTGCGCACGAGGCGAAGGCGCCCTGATCGATATATTCAAGGGTAGAGGGAAACGCCACGCTCTCTAAGGAAACACAATTCGCAAATGCAGAGGCGCCGATGGAGACAATCCCCTCGGGAATGACGACCTCAGTCAGCGCGTCGCATCCGTAATAAGCGCCGGCTGCGACTTCGGTATCCTCGGAACCGAAGATGGCGGTCTTCAATGCACGGCAGCCGGTAAAGGCGCCGGTGCCGACGTGCTTGATGCCGCTCGTGTCCGCAGCGATTTCCGTCAGAAGGACGCATTCGGAAAACGCGGCGGTGGAAATCGATTCCAGCGTGTCGGGCAGCTCGACGCGGGAGAGCTTTTTGCAGCTGTCAAAGAAGGAGATGGGCAGTACCCGAATGGGGGCCTCGATGGTCACTTTGGTGACGCCGGAGGAATAAAATACACCCATGCCGAGCGTTTCCACGGATTCCGGTATGACGACCTCCGTAAGCGAACCGCAGTCGGCAAACGCATAATCGCCGATGGATACGACGCTTTCCGGAATGGTAAAGGAGGGCAGCATATCGCAGCCGTAGAAGGCGTAATTCCCGATTTCGGTGATGGAGTCGGAGAACGTAAGCTCGGACAAAAGAGAGCATCCCTCAAAGAGATAGGCTGAGATTGTGTCCGTGCTTCCAATATCGGCACGGATGAGCTTTGTGCATTCCTGAAATGCGAACGCGCCGATTGTGCTTACGCCGGAGGCGTCGATTTCCTCCAAGGAGGAACAGTTGCGGAACGCATAGGATTGGATGACTTTTACGCCGGCGGGGAGCTCGATGCTTTCCAGCGAGGTGCAGTAGTTGAAGGCAAACTGGCCGATTTCGGTGATGCCGGCGGGAAGCGCGATGCTTTTCAAGGAGGCGCAGGAGTCAAACAGCCCGTCCGGAATTGCCGTGAGCGAGGAGGGCAGTGTTACGGAGGAAAGCTTTTCACAGCCGCGGAAGAGAAACGTCCCAAGCTCGGTGGTGTTTTCGGGGATAACGATCTGTTCCAGGCTCGTACAGTTGAGGAAGGCGTAGCTTCCGATGGAGGTCAGGGAATCGGGCAGCGATACGGATTTGAGCTTAGTCGAGCCGTAGAATGCACTGCCGCCGATTGCCGTAACTCCCTGCGGAATCACGATTTCTTCGAGAGAAGAACCCGTGAACGCACTGCCGGCGATCGTTTTTACGGAGGAGGGGACGGTGAACGTGCTTCCGCTGCGGGCCGGGGGATAAAGCACCAGCACGGAGCCATCCTTGTTGTACAGGATGCCGTCGCGGGAGGAAAACGCCGGATTGGAGGAGGAGATGTCGAAGGCACTGATGTTCTGGCATCCGTAAAAGGCACCATAGCCGACGTCAGTAAGGTTTTCGGGCAGATGGACGGTTGTGGTCTGCGCCGCATTTGTTCCGCAGAAGGAGAAGGCATAGTCCCCGATGGATTCGAGGCCCGCTGCTTCAGAAAAATCGACAGAGGCTGATGTGCATCCATAAAACGCCTTTGCGCCGATGTCTTTGAGCGACGCAGGGATGGAAAAGCCTTTTAGCTTTGTACAGCCGGCGAAAGCATTGTCGCCGATAACCTCAAGAGCGGAGCCGGACCGAAGCGTCACCGTTTCCAGCGCCGTACAGCCGGAAAAGGCATTGTCGCCGATAGAGGCGACCGAGGCGTAAAGCTCAACGCTCTGGATGCTGGTATTCCCGGAAAATGCACCGTCGGCGATCCCTACGATCGCATATCTGCCGTCGATGCGGTTGAGAACGACGTTGGTTTCCGTACCGGAATAGAGGATGACGGTAGCGTGCTTGTTTTCGTCAAGCGTATACTGGTAGAGCGAATTGTTGCTGACGTAGACGAGATCGTCGCTGTTTTCTTCCGCATATGCGGTCAGCACGAACGCTGCCGCCATGAGGAGCGCCGCTGCGGCGAGAATGAAAATTCGTTTCATTTTTTTCATGGAGATACCTGCCTTATGGAAATTCTTTGTCCGATGGGCCGGACCGAATAAAAGAAACTGTCCTCGAACGAAAAAGGGATTTCAGCAAGGGAAGGAAAAGCAGCCTGTCCGCAGGAAACACGGCCTTTGCCGCTGCGCGGGCTGTCCGTGCATAGCCGATGACTGCCAACCCCTTCGGTTGCTTTTCAGTATAGCATACCGGCTGGGATTTTTCAAGTCAAAGAGGACAAGAACTTCCTTTCGGAATTGTAACTATTTTTTGACCTTGGCAAACAGCGTTTTGACGCCGCTTGCCGCCAGCATGACGCCGAAGGCCTTCTGGACGATGCCTGCGTTCATGTTTGCGGCGAGCAGCGCGCCGAGTACGGAGCCTGCGGCGCCCAGAAGGCCGATGAAAAGCATCAGAGAGAAATTGAGATGTCTTTTCCGGATATGAAGGATCATGGAGGCAAGAGAGCCTGCGATGAAAAACGCGATATTGATCCCCTGCGCCTTCAGCTGTTCCATGTCTTTGACGAGGGTGAGATAAATTACGAGCAGTCCGCCGCCTCCGACGCCGGTCCCGGCGAGTGCGGAGGTGATCAGAGCAACGATAAAATCCAGCATGTGGTTTCCTTTCGGTGAAAATGACGGCGGAATTCGTTATCGGAAGATGAGGGTGATCCCGGCGTATATCACGAGCGCCGCAAAAATTTTTTTCATCAGCGTGGCTTTGGTCTTATCAAGTAAGAATGCGCCGAAAACGCCGCCGATGGCGGCGGGCAGAAGGTAATCTGCTGTGTCGGCAAAGGAGACTGCCCCGCAGCTTGCATACATGACAAGCGAAGCGACCGACAGGATGAGCACGCTTCCGACTGTCATGGCAAAAATATCCTTTGTTTGATATTCGGAAGATCCGGCATATAATCTGGAGAGCAGATAAACGATGATGATGCCGCCGCCGGTCCCGAACAGTCCATTGACAACGCCGGCAAAAAGGCCGGTAAATAAGACGGCGAAAAAAAGACCCGTGTATTTTTTGTATCGATTCCTCATAAAATTTTACCGTAAAGTTTAAATCTGGATGAAAATGTTGTATTTTTCAAATTTTTATGCTATAATCATCTTAATTATATTTTGTGCGCGGCATGCTTTCTTATACGGAATCGGCCACGCTTTTCGAGCGGCGCATGACATGCCGGCGAAGATGATTGAGCGGAAAAGGAGGATATCTTGACCTTACTTGAGGCGATTGTTTGCGGAATCATACAGGGACTTACGGAATTTCTTCCGGTTTCCAGCTCCGGCCATCTGGCGCTCGCTCACGCGCTGTTTGGGCTGGAAAGCTCGGAATCCTATCTCACGTTTGATATTCTGCTTCATCTTGCGACGCTGATTGTCGTTTTCGTCGTTTATTATAAAGAAATTTTTTCGCTGATCCCGGCGTTTTTCACGATGATCGGCAAGGTGTTCCGAGGAAGATTTTCTTTATCGGAGTACACGGTGACAGAGCGGTGCGTGATCTTACTTATCATTGCGACGCTTCCTCTTGCCGCCGCGTTCTGGCTGGAGGACCTTGTCTCAGCCGTTGCAGGCTATACGCGTGCGGTCGGACTCATTTTGATCGTCAACGGGATCCTGCTTTTTGTTTCAGACCGCTTGGCGGGAAGAGGCGGAAGACGTGAGGAGCTCTCTCCTGCGGGCGCGCTCGGCGTGGGAGTATTCCAGCTGTGCGCTGTCTTTCCAGGACTTTCCCGCTCCGGCTCTACGATATCGGGCGGGCTTCTTTTCGGTCTCGACCGGACGGAAGCGGTGAAATTTTCGTTTATTTTGTCGGTGCCTGCCATTCTCGGTGCGAATATCTTTAATATTCCGGATGCGCTTGCTGCCGAAATTTCAAAAAGCGAGCTGTCTTATTATCTGGCCGGCATGCTGTGCGCCATGGTGTGCGGCTTTGCCGCCATGAAGCTGCTGCTTTATATATCCAAGAAATCGAGATTCGGATTTTTTGCCTATTATTGCATAGCGGTAGGCGTTCTCGCAGCGGTTTTCGGCTGAGGCCGGCCGCATTCGATGGAGGAAGGAAGGATGAAAAAAGGTGTCGGAAGAAAAGAAAAATCAGTCCAAAAACCAAAACCGGAGCAGGACAAAAGGTGATTTTTACGAATACGGCGGGACGGGAGCCGCGCAGTCCGGCAGGCGGCGCCATCTGGAGGATGCGGGGGCGCAGGCCAAAGCAGAAAAGAAAAAGAAGGAGCCCAATCCCTCTTCCGTCGGCAATCAGCTGGCTATCGTCATTTTGGTGGTGGTTGCTATTTTTCTCGTCGTATGCTATGCGTTTGCAGACGACGTCGGGATCATAGGGCTTGCCATCCGCAACGGTCTGTTCGGCGTATTCGGCGCTGCGGCGTTCGCTGTGCCGTTCCTTTTGTTTCAGCTTGCGCTGTTCTGGCACCGGGACGTGAGATCCGGCGCTGTAAAATACAAATATATCGTAGCGTTGTTCTTCCTCATATTTCTTGCAGTCATCGTTCATACGTTCTACTGCCTGTCGGCGGACGTCGGGAAGGTCACGTCCGAGGACCTTGTCTGGCGCAATTTTTCCGGACTTTACGATATGGGAAAGGCGTATGACGGCGGCGGCTTTGTCGGCGGCGCGCTGGCGCTTGTGATGCTCTGCGCACTGGGCTATCCGGGGGTGCTGATTTTTTCCTTTTTGTTTTTGATCGGCTTTGGCATGGCGCTGTTTGGACTGACGCCGAGCGAGTGCTGGCAGCGGTTCATGTTTTACCGCCAGAGAAGCCGGGGGGTCCGGCGCGCCCGCAGGGAAGCGGCGGAGCAGAAAAGGGCGGCGCGTGCCGAGCGTGAAAATGCGGAGCGGGCGGCGCGCGCCGCGGAAGCTGAGACCTCGGTGCACCGCCGTGCCGATGGAATCGACAGTGAAATTTTCGAGGACGACGCTGAGATCGGCGCCGGGGACGGTGCGGTCTCCGAGGTGCTGTACCCGATCAACGTGGTAGACGGAAGCGGGAAGATCAAGCTCGACGACATTTTCGACAAAAAAGAAGACGATACCGTGCTTTCCCACTATGCCGGCGATCCGGATGAGTACGAGGATCTGACCGAGGATCTCCCGAAGAAGTCCGCGCAGATGGAGCTTGTGGTGGAAAAGAAGCCGATTTCCCAAAAGAAGAAGCCGCAGACGGCAGGGACGGCTCCTGCCGCCCCTGCGTCTGTGCCGGCGTCGGCGCCGGTTCCCGAGGCGGACGAGCCCGCGCGTGAAACGTATGTGTTCCCTCCGATCTCGCTTCTGCATATCGAGGCGCCGAAAAAAAGCGCGGACGTTTCCTCCGAGCTCCGGGAAAATGCGGACCGGATCATCCAGACGCTCGACAGCTTCAACGTCCATGTGAAGATCTCCAACGTTTCCAGAGGCCCTACGGTCACGCGCTATGAGCTGGAGCCGGCGGCGGGCACGCGCGTGCGTTCCATCATCAACCTGCTCGACGATATCGCGCTGTCGCTCGCCTCAAGCGGCGTGCGCAGCGACGGCATCATCGCCGGCAAAAGCGCTATCGGCATCGAGGTGCCGAATAAGACCGTCAATACGGTATATGTGCGTGAGCTGATCGAGGACAAGCGCTTTGAAGAGGCCAAGAGCAAGCTGACGACCTCGCTGGGAAAGGACGTTTCCGGCGAG
The DNA here is from genome assembly GCA_944381075.1 of uncultured Clostridia bacterium. Lineage (GTDB taxonomy): Bacteria > Bacillota > Clostridia > Oscillospirales > CAG-272 > QALR01. The sequence goes on along the minus strand of CALWJT010000002.1, from coordinate 23,401 downwards.
CCGGTCTATCTCGATATCGCGAAAATGCCGCATCTGCTGATTGCAGGCGCAACCGGTATGGGTAAATCCGTCTGTATCAACAGCCTGCTTGTCAGTCTGCTGTACAAAGCGCGGCCGGACGAGGTAAAGCTGATCCTCATCGACCCGAAGAAGGTGGAGCTGAATATCTATAACGGCATCCCGCATCTGCTTGTCCCGGTCGTATTCGATCCGAAGAAGGCGGCGGGCTCCCTTCACTGGGCGGTGACGGAGATGGAGAGACGCTTTGAGCTGATCGAGGCGCAGAATACGAGAAACATCGCGCAGTACAATGCGGCGATTGCAGGGGATCCTGCAAAGGAATTCCTGCCGCAGATCGTGATTATCATCGACGAGCTTGCCGATCTCATGATGAGCGCGCCGGACGATGTGGAGGCTTCGATCTGCCGCCTTGCACAGAAGGCGCGTGCGGCGGGCATGCATCTCATCATCGGTACGCAGCGTCCGTCCGTCGATGTCATTACGGGCCTTATCAAGGCCAATATCCCGTCGCGTATCGCCTTTACGGTCGCGTCCCAGATCGACTCCCGCACCATTATCGATATGCAGGGCGCGGAAAAGCTCATCGGACGCGGCGATATGCTGTACGCGCCGGTCGGGGCATCCAAGCCGATCCGTGTTCAGGGTTCGTTTGTTTCCGAGAAGGAAATCGAGGATATTGTGAACTTCATCAAGACCCAGTCGCAGGGCTGTGCGTATTCCGACGAGATCATCGAGCAGATCGACCGCGCGGCGGAGATCTGCGGGCAGAAGAAGGGCAAGGGCGGCGCCGCTGCGGCAGAGGAGGGCGACGACGGCGAGGAAGTGGATCCGATGCTCGATGGTGCCATCGAGCTTGCCGTGGAATCCGGTAAAATTTCGACGTCGCTCATCCAGCGCCGTCTTTCGCTCGGCTACGGCAGGGCGGCAAAGCTTATCGACGTCATGGAGCGCCGCGGCATCGTGAGCGCGCCGGACGGCCAGAAGCCGCGGACGGTGCTCATTACGCGCGAGCAGTATCTGGAAATGAAGATGAACAAGGCGGACGGCGACTCCCATCCGTCGTCGGAGGACGACGGTGACGCGCCGTTTTGACAGAGGCTGAGGAAGAAATGGGAAAACTGATTGTAATCGAAGGGCTGGACGGCTCCGGAAAATCGACGCAGACGCCGATCCTTGCGCAGGAGCTGAAAAATCAGGGAAGGGATGTCATGGTCGTTTCCTTCCCGGATTACGGAAGCGAATCGTCCGCACTTGTGCGCATGTATCTTTCGGGCGCGTTCGGAGCGCATCCGGACGACGTCGGCGCCTATGCCGCCGCCTCCTTTTATGCGGTGGACCGATATGCGTCCTATCAGGCGGGGTGGCGCGGCTTTTATGAAAAGCCGGACAGCGTGGTTCTGGCGACGCGCTATACCTCGTCCAACGAGATCCATCAGCTGGCAAAGCTCCCGCGGGACGAGTGGGACGCCTTTATCCGCTGGGCCGAGGACTATGAGTTTGAGAAGCTTGGGATTCCAAGACCGGACGCGGTCCTGTATCTGGACATGAAATATGAGATCGCCGCCGAGCTTGTCGGAAAACGCAGCGAAAGCACCGGACAGCGCCGCGACATTCATGAAGCGGACGCCGCTTATATGGAGCGCTGCCATAAGGCAGCCTCCTATGCCGCGGACAGGCTCGGATGGCATACGATCGTCTGCTATGAAGGCAGACAGCCGCTCTCCAAAGAGGAGATCGCGGCAAAAATTCTGGAGAAGGTAACGGTGCTGCTTGACGTACCGGGAAAGGGGATCTGATATGAAAAGGGTCGTATTGTTTTTTGCCGAGGGGACGGAGGAAGTGGAGGCGCTGACGCCTGTCGACATCCTGCGCCGCGCCGGCGCCGAGGTGGTGATCGCCGGTGTCGGCGGGACCGTCCTTGCGGGCTCTCACGGGATCCGGATCACGGCCGATATCGCGGCAGATGAGATAAACGGCGGGGATTACGATATGGCGATCCTGCCCGGCGGCATGCCGGGGACCAAGCATTTGGATGCTTCTTGCGACGTGGAGCGCTGTCTTGCCGAGGTATCGGCGCAGGGCGGGTTCCTTGCCGCGATCTGCGCGGCGCCTATGGTCCTTGGGCGGCTTGGGTATCTTGCGGGAAAATCTGCGGTTTGCTATCCGGGCTTTGAATCCTGTCTTGAGGGTGCGTCGATTTCCAAAAGCAAGGTTTGCCGGGACGGAAAGGTCATTACGGCGGCGGGGGCCGGCGCTGCGATGGAATTTGCTCTGGCGCTTGTCGGAGCCCTTTTCGGAGAACAGACAGAGGAACAGGTGCGGCGCTCCGTGCTGGCATAGGACTTATCGAATGAAATCGCATAAGGGGATTTCCGCCTGTGCGGGTTAGGATACCACATGTACGAAATCAGAAAACATAAAATTGAACTCCGGCAAAAATATCTCGCGCGCCGTGAAATGCTTTCGCCTGCCGTCCGTGCCGGACGTGACGCGCAGATCTGCCGGAATCTTCTTTCTTCTGCGGTGTATCGGTATTCCGACGTGCTTTTGCTGTACTATCCGACAGGAACGGAGGTCGATATCCTTCCGGTCGCGCGCGCGGCGGCTAAGGCCGGCAAGCGGGTCGCGTATCCTCGCTGCAATACGGAAGATCATTCGATGACGTTTTATTTTATCCGCTCGGAAAAGGATATGGAAGAAGGCTCATACGGCTTGCGGGAGCCGCGGGAGGGCCTCCCTGCTTTTTTGCCGGAGGAAAAGGGAACGAATGTTCTTTGCGTCGTGCCGGCCGTGGTATATGACAGAAAAGGATACCGAATTGGATACGGAGGAGGATATTATGACCGTTTTTTCGGAAGATTCCGCCCGAATTCCGTCGGTGTCGTCTATGAGGAGTTTCTGCTTGGGAGCGTTCCGCACGGCAGATTCGATATGTCGGTTGACGTCGTGATGACAGAAAGGGGCGTGTATGCCGGTAAGTAGAGGACGGAAAAATCCGTTTCTTTTGGCGCCTGCTCTGAGCGCATGGATCCTCGTCATTTCGGCGGCGGCCGGTTTTTTTTCGCTGGATTCTCTGCCCGGTCTATGGCCGTACATAACGGCGCTTCTCCTTCTCTTGGCCGCATTTGGCTGTCCTTTGGCGCTGTTTTTGCTTTGCCGCGGGCCCGTCGCCTTTGTCAAAATGGGGGTCGGACGGCCGGACCGGCGTATGCTGGGATTTGCCGCTGCCGGCGCGGCGGTCCTGATCCTGCAAAGCTGCATCTTGAAGCTCGGTCTTTTCCGCGGGACGTATGACGGCGCGTCGTTCACGCTGCTTGGCATGACGTTTTCCGGAAATGTAACGTCCTTTTGGGAGCTTCTTTTCGCGCTTCTCTCGCTTGTCGTTCTGCCGGCGGCGGGCACGGAGCTTTTTTTCCGCGGCGCTGTCATGTATGAATACAGGTTCGCCGGCGCTTTGGGACAGGTGCTCATGTCCTCTCTGCTGTTTGCCCTGACGGCGCTCGACTTTTCCCGCTTCTTCGTCTGCTTTCTGGGCGGCCTTCTGCTGTCTGCCGTCGCTTTTTTGTCGGGGAATCTTTTCTGCGCGATGGCGGTTCATGCTGCTTACCGCCTGTTTTCCCTGTTTGCGGAAAAATACCTTTGGACGATGTCTGCGTCGGCGGGAGGAAAAACCGCCTTCTGGTTCTTGATTTTTTCTCTGTATCTGATTGGCTTGGCTTTGTTTTTCCTTTTGGCAGAAAAGCTGCTGCGCCGCCGCATGACGGCAGAGGAAGCGCCCTCGCCTTCTGTTCCGCGGCAAAGGCGGCCTGTTGTCGTGTATGATATCCTGTCTGCGCCGCCGCTGATGCTGGATGTCCTCGTATTTGCCGTTTTTGCTGTTGTCGCGCTGTTTCTTTGAATGAAAAAATGTGCTCCGGAACAAACTAACAAAAAGCCCTGTTTTTTGTGGCTTGCAAGTTTGTGAGATGCCGCTTCGGAATCGTGCGGAAGAGCGCTTCTGCTTTATCCATGCGGCGGAATGGAGAATGTATGAAAAAAGGGCGCGCCGCTCATGCTTTCCGTCTGATTGGGATTTCGCTGCTCATCTCGGTCGTGCTTTCAGCAGCGGTCATATTCGTTGCCAACGATGTCTTTGCCTTCGTTTCGGCGTCGGAGGAACGTACCGTTACCATTCCAGAGCATGCGACGGCGAAGGAGGTTTCGGCTATATTAAAAGAAGAAGGACTTATCCGCTTTCCTTTGGTCTATCGGTTGTATGCGTCCATGCGTTCCTGGAAGGATGAATATTTGTCCGGTGAGTTTGTCCTGAGCGATGCCATGAGCTATGACGAGCTGCGCTATGCGCTCTGTCCCCGCCGCGGCGTCCGTTCTCAGATCAAGGTGACCATTCCCGAGGGCTATACGACGGACGAGATCATCTCGCTTTTTGTTTCTCTTGGCATCGGTACGCCGGAGGGCTTCGCGGACGCGATAAACAACGGAGGAAGCTTTGGCTATGATTTTGTTTCCGAAATCCCGGAGGAAACGGGACGGCGCTACCGGCTTGACGGATATCTTTTCCCCGACACGTATTTTGTATATGCCGATTCGACCGAAACGGAGATCATAACGAAGCTGCTCGCCAATTTCAACAGCAAATTCGGAGAGGGCATGCGTGCGATAGCGGAGGAATCCGGCTATACGATGGATGAAATCGTGAGGCTTGCTTCTATTGTGGAAAAGGAGGCGTATTATGCCTCCGACATGGCGGGCATCGCATCGGTGTTCCGCAACCGGATGGAAAATCCGTCCTATCCGTATCTTGAGAGCGACGCGACTGTGAAATATGCAAAAGAATTGAGCGGAAATGAGGAAATGCTGACAGCAGACGATATCCGGTCCCTGGACAGTCCCTATAATACCTATCTGTATCGGGGACTGCCGCCGGGCGCTATCTGTTCTCCCGGCCTTGCCGCTTTGCAGGCGGCGGCAGATCCGCCGGATACCGGTTATTATTATTTTGTGTCCGCCAAGGATAAAACTACGATTTTTTCCCGTACCTACGAGGAGCATCTGCGTGCGGTCGCCGGCTTGCAGTAACGGGCTTTCCGAAGATCCGCTTGCGGGATGAGAATCGGACGGGATAATACCGAGGCGGGGGTAGCGGCAAGCCGTCTTGCCGGCTTTGCCCATCCGAAAATGGCTTTCAAAAGGAGTGTATATGACAGAGCTCTTATCTCCTGCGGGAAACTTTGAAAAAATGAAGATGGCGTTTCTCTATGGCGCGGACGCCGTCTATCTTGCCGGCGAACGTTTCGGCATGCGGGCGGCGGCGGGGAACTTTACGCTGGAGGAGCTGGATCGTGCGGTCGAATACGCGCATGCACGGGGGAAAAAGCTTTATCTTGCGCTCAACACGCTGCCGCGTGAGCCGGAATATCCTGCGCTTCGGGAATATCTGAGGCAGCTTGCCGCAATGCCGTCCGGCGTGCCGGACGGCGTCATTGCGGCGGATATCGGCGTCATGATGCAGGTGCGGGAATATCTGCCCGGCACGGCGCTGCATGTTTCCACGCAGGCGGGCGTGGTCAGCTCTGCTTCTGCGCTCGCGTGGCACCGCCTTGGGGCTTCGCGCGTTGTGCTGGCGCGGGAGGTCTCTCTTGCGGAGATCCGCGAGATCCGGCGCGCGCTCCCGCCGGAGGTGGAGATCGAGGCGTTTGTCCACGGTTCGATGTGCGTGTCCTTTTCCGGACGCTGTCTTCTTTCCAATGCGCTTGTCGGAAGAGATGCGAACCGCGGCGCCTGTGCGCAGCCCTGCCGCTGGAATTACACCATCCGTGAGGAAAAGCGTCCGGATACGCCGCTCCCCGTCGAGCAGACGGAGGACGGAACCTTCATTATGAGCTCCAAGGATCTCTGTATGATCGAGCATGTCCCGGCACTGATGGACGCGGGGATTTCGTCGTTCAAGATCGAAGGGCGCATGAAAAGTGCATATTATACGGCGGTAGTGACAAACGCATATCGGGCGGTGATGGATGCCTACATAAAAAACAGGGAGCATTATGTGTTCGACGAGCGCTGGCAGCGGGAGCTGGATTCGGTCAGCCACCGCGAATATTGTACGGGGTACTTTTTCGATTCTCCTTCGGACAATGCGCAGGTCTGCACCCGTCCGGGCTATCTTCGGGAGAAGGCGTATCTTGCGGTTTGCCTCGGATATGACGCCGCGGGCGGCACGGCGGTGTTCGTCCAGCGGAATAAAGTAAGCGTCGGAGAGACGGTCGAGATCCTCTCGCCGGGGCATCCCGGCCGCGGCTTTGTCATCGGGAAAATGACGGATTCCGAGGGAAACGACATTCCGTCGGCACCGCATCCGTTCATGGAATTTGCCGTGCCCGTGCCGTTCGCCGTAAAAGAGGGGGACATTATGCGCAGCGCGGGGATGGGATAGGGACATGCTCCGGCAGCGGATGGGTCGTTGCCGTTCTGTGCGGCTCAAAATGTTAATTTTCTTTAAAATCCACATGCCGGAGCGATTTATTTGCAAAATGATATTGAAAATGGCATCGCTTGATGATATACTGAATCCGTAAAAATTTAAAAGTCGAGGTAAAAATATGAACTACAACAAAAAAACCATCGAGGACATCGATGTTGCCGGAAAAAAAGTCCTTGTCAGATGTGATTTCAACGTTCCGCTGAAGGACGGCGAGATCACAAGCGACAAGAGGATCGTGGAAGCGCTCCCGACCATTCGCTACCTGCTTGACAAGGGCTGCAAGGTCATTCTCTGCTCTCATCTCGGGAAGCCGCACAACGTGCTTACCGAGGGCTTTGGACTTACCAAAAAGGAAAAGAAAAAACTCGAAGAGCTCCCTGCGGACCAGCAGGCTGCCGCGAAAGCGGACATGCTGAAAAAGGCGATGGCGGATAAGGAAAAGCTGTCGCTGCGTCCGGTTGCGGCAAGACTGAATGAATATCTGGACGGCAAGGTCGCATTTGCAACGGACATCGTCGGCGCAGATGCGAAGGCGAAGATCGCTGCGCTGAAGGGCGGCGACGCCGTGCTGATTGAGAATGTACGCTTTGACGCGAGAGAGGAAAAGAACGATCCCGAGTTTTCGAAGGAGCTTGCTTCCTTGGCGGAGATTTATGTCAACGACGCGTTCGGTTCGGCGCACCGCGCCCATGCTTCCACAGCGGGCGTCGCGGCCTATCTGCCGGCTGTCTGCGGCTATCTGATTCAGAAGGAGATCAGCGTGATGGGCGCGGCACTGGAAAATCCGAAGCGTCCGTTCGTCGCCATTCTCGGCGGCGCCAAGGTTTCCGATAAGATCGGCGTCATCAACAACCTGATGGATAAGGTGGATACGCTGATCATCGGCGGCGGCATGGCGTATACGTTTTTTGCCGCGATGGGAAATACGGTAGGCACCTCTCTTTGCGAGACGGACAGAATCGAGGATGCCAAGGATATGATGGCAAGAGCGCGCGCAAAGGGCGTGAATTTCCTCATTCCTGTCGATAATGTCGTCGGGCGCGAGTACGATGAAAATACTACGCACATGGTGATTTACTCCGATTCGATTCCGGACGGCTGGATGGGGCTGGACATCGGTCCTGTCACGCAGGAGCTTTTCTCCAAAACCATCGAGGGCTCCGGTACGGTTGTCTGGAACGGGCCGATGGGCGTTTCAGAGTGGAAGAATTTTGCGGCCGGAACGGAATCCGTGGCGAAAGCGGTCGCGGAATCCGGTGCGATCTCCATTATCGGCGGCGGAGATTCCGCGGCGGCAGTGGAAAAGCTCGGCTTTGCCGACAAGATGACGCATATTTCGACAGGCGGCGGCGCTTCTCTTGAATTTCTGGAGGGCAAAGAGCTGCCCGGCATCGCATGCCTGCTTGACAAATAATCTCGTTGCGAGGTGACAAGGATGGACAAGACAAAAAGAGCCGCGGTCATTGCGGGAAACTGGAAAATGAACATGACGCCTTCTAAAACGACGGCGTTTATTAAGGAGCTTGCTCCGAAGGTTGCAGGCCTTTCCGGCTGTAAAATCGTGCTGTGCGTCCCGTTTGTGGATATCGCGGCGGCCGTGGAGGCAGCTAAGGGCACGAATATCGAAATCGGCGCGGAAAACGTCCATATGGAGCCGAAGGGCGCCTATACGGGCGAGATCTCCGGCGAGATGCTCGCCGAGTGCGGCGTCCAATATGTCATTGTCGGACACAGCGAGCGCCGCCAGTACTTCGGCGAAACGGACGTGACCGTGAACGGCAGGCTGAAGGCGGGACTCGCCAATGGACTTACGGTCATTCTCTGCGTGGGGGAGACGCTTGCCGAGCGTGAGCAGGGCGTCACCTATGAGACAGTGGCAAGACAGACGAAGATCGCACTTCTGGGTGTTTCGGCGGAAGAACTCACTCGCGTCATCATCGCGTATGAGCCTGTCTGGGCGATCGGTACGGGAAAAACGGCGACGGCTGCGCAGGCGGAAGAGGTCTGCGCCGCGATCCGCGGGGTCGTATCGTCCCTTTATGGAGAGGCGGCGGCTCAGGCGATGACCGTCCAGTACGGCGGTTCGATGAATGCGGGCAACGCGGCGGAGCTTTTGTCGATGAAAAATATCGACGGAGGCCTTATCGGCGGCGCGTCTCTGAAATCGGATGACTTTACCGTTATCGTAAAAGCGGCGCAGTAATCGAAGGCAACAGGGCGGCTTTCCGTGCAGAATGCGCGGGAAGCTGCCGAAAACCCTGGAAGCGGGAATAGAACAGCTTCGGAAAACCTCGGTGCGAATGGGCGATTCTGTTTGTGCGGAGGTTTTCTTTTGCCGCCTTGGGATGCGGCAGAAAATATCTTTTCGGCGGGGTATTTATCGAAAGTTAAGGTGCGTTCTGCCGCTGTGCGGCGCCGCGGATCCTTTAGCGGAATATTTCAATGGTGTAAAAAATGAAAAAACATAAGAAAACTGGAAAAAGAAACCCGTTATCACGGGAACATTCGATAGAAGGCGATGCCGTCCCGCGGATCCATGCCGATATCCGGCAGGGCCTTTCGGAAAGAGAGGTCGAAGAAAGGGTCCGTGCAGGACTTGTCAACCGAGTGACGGAAACACCGGCGAAAACCACCGGTCAGATCATATTCGGCAATATTTTCACGCTTTTTAATCTGTTGAACTTCGCTTTGGCGCTGCTCATCCTCTTGGTCGGATCCTATAAAAATCTGTTGTTTATGGGCGTTGTGATCTCCAATACGTTTATCGGCATCGTCCAGGAGCTGCGTGCAAAGAAAACCATCGAGAAGCTGTCGCTGCTTTCCGCACCTGCCGCTCACGCGGTCCGCGGCGGAGAAAAGCGGGAAATCGCCACCGACGCCTTGGTTTTGGATGATATTCTGGTTTTGACCGCGGGAAATCAGGTCCCGGCGGACTGCGTGATTCGGGAGGGCGAGGTGGAGGTCGACGAGTCTATCCTCACCGGAGAATCCGTTCCTTTGGCCAAAAAGCCGGGAGAGCTGCTGATGTCCGGCAGCTTTCTCGTAGCCGGCACCTGTCGTGCAGCCGTGGAGCATGTCGGAGACGAAAATTATATCGCAAAGCTTTCCAAGGAGGCAAAACGGCCGAGAAAAACGGTCTCGGAGCTTATGCGATCCCTCAATACCATCATCAAAATCGTCAGCTTTATCATTGTGCCGGTCGGCGTGCTTTTGTTCTGCAACTCCTATTTCTTCCTGGATGAGCCTCTCGACGAGGCTGTTGTCAGTGCCGTTGCCGCCATGACGGGCATGATTCCGGAGGGACTTGTGCTGCTGACCAGCGTCGCGCTTGCGGTCGGCGTTGTGAGACTCGCGGGGCATAAAACGCTTGTGCAGGAGCTTTACTGCATGGAAACGCTCGCGAGAGTCGATACGCTCTGCCTTGATAAAACCGGGACGCTGACCGAAGGCAAAATGGAGGTGACTGCCGTGATTCCGATCGCAAACGGAGCCGATGTGGAAGGGACGATGGGGAACCTTCTGCATGCCTGTCAGGATGAAAACGCGACGGCGCTCGCTTTGCGGGAGAGGTTCCCCGAAAAAAACGACTGGGAAAGCGTATATGCCGTCCCGTTCTCCTCTGCCAGAAAGTGGAGCGCCGCATGCTTTGAGGGCAGGGGGACCTATGCCTTCGGCGCGCCGGATTTTATCCTGCGGGACGGATATGAAAGCATTCGCGGCGAGGTGGAACGTCATGCTTCTACAGGCGCAAGGGTCCTGCTTCTCGCGGGAAGTCCGCAAAGGATAGAGGGACAGGAGCTGCCGGCTGACATGATGCCGCTTGCCTATCTTCTCCTTTCTGATAAAATACGGCCGGAGGCGCCGGAGGTGCTTGCCTATTTTAAAGAGCAGGGCGTTGCCGTCAAGGTGATTTCCGGGGACAATCCCCTTACGGTATCGGAGGTCGCTTCCCGTGCGGGTCTCGAGGGCGCTGACCGCTATGTCGATGCCGGAACGCTTCTGAACGAGGAGATGCTGGAAAAGGCGGCGTCTGAGTATACGGTTTTCGGCAGGGTGACGCCGGAGCAGAAGAGAGTGCTCATCCGCAGTCTCAAGAAAGCGGGACATACCGTGGCGATGACGGGCGACGGCGTCAACGACGTTTTGGCGCTGAAGGACGCCGATTGCAGCATTGCGATGGCATCCGGCAGCGATGCGGCAAGACAGGTGTCGCAGCTTGTCCTGCTGTCCTCTGATTTTTCCAATATGCCAAGGGTCGTGGATGAGGGACGAAGGGTAATCAACAACATTGAACGCGCGTCTTCGTTGTTTCTTGTGAAAACGCTTTTTTCCTTTATCCTCTCGCTTTGTTTTCTTTTTATCCCGCAAGGATATCCCTTTATGCCGATCCAGCTCACGCTGATCAGCGTTGTCACCATCGGGATCCCTTCCTTTTTCCTTGCGCTTGAGCCGAACAAAAAACGGATCAGCGGCAGCTTTCTTTCGCATGTATTCCAAAAGGCGCTGCCGGGTGCGGTAACGACGGTGACGGGTGTTTTGACTGCTGTGTTCGCGGGAAGCGCGCTTGGACTTTCCGATGAGCAGATATCCACGATCTGTGTCCTTGCCGCGGGGGTATCCGGATTGTCGGTCCTGCTTCGCGTCTGCCTGCCGTTTGAGTGGAAGCGCTTCTGTCTTTTCCTTGGGATGGTGTTCCTTTTTATATTGGGCATATGGATAGGCGCTCCCCTTTTTTCGCTGGTGGCGCTGCCGGAAAGAGGTATGCTGCTTGCCGGTTGCATCTGTGTAGGTGTCTATCCCTTTATGGCGGGGATCGCATGGCTTTTGACAAGGCTCCGCATCTTAAAAAAATAAAGGGATGCTTATAGAAAAAAACCGTCAAACAGCGTTTGACGGTTTTTTCTATAGGGACACGGTTATCCTTCCCATGCGATCCGCAGCTCTTCCGGCAGCCTTGACGCATCGAACCGGTAATGTCCGGTGACACGGTCGTTCCCGAGTGCATCCTCCTCGCGTTCATCCTGACCGCCGTTGTGAAGGAGAAGGGGACGTCCCGATTCCGTTCGCTTGTCGGAAACGATGCCGATATGCGTGTCATCCCCGAAAATAACGATATCTCCCGGCTGCCATGCGTTTGTCTTTGCAATGTTTGTGGTAAGGGATATCGCATAGGTATCAAAAAATACGCGCAGGTTTTTGACGCGCCGGAAGTCGATGCTGCTGTCCGGCACGTCAATGTTCGGATAGGCTTCAGGCCGCGTCCGAATGTCGGCGTCTATCATATCGCGCAGTGAATATCCGGCGGCGCGGAACGCGCGCCAGATGACATCGGTGCATACCCCGATGTCATCTGGCGGATACCCGCCGGGCTGATAGCTGCCGTCATAGGTGGGATGGTTCTGCGCGTCCTTTCTTGCGCCAAGCACAAGATCCTCGGCGTCGGAGTTTCCGTTTTTGTTGAAATCAAATGCCGGAACGTAGTCCTCTGGGATATGGGAATCGATTCGCGGCAGGTCCGTATAATATACGAACGTATAAACTACGGCAAATAAAATAACACATGCGAGTGCCGCCGCAGATAAGATAAGGGCGGTATCACGCTTGCTGACGGATGGTCTCATAGCGCCTCCGGATTTCGATGTTTTTGTTTATTATAAAGCTTTGCGGGAAAAATGTCAATCCGCTCTCTCGGAAGCGGGGAAATATACGTAAGGTTATGAAAAAGGGCAGTGTGTGCGAAAATAATTTTGAAAATTTCTTATAAAGATGAAACAAAGCCCAAAAGAAAACCGACTATAGAAGTGAAGGGCCTTCAGATGTTGGAAAAGGAGTTGTACAGTGGAAGACAGAGAAATTGTAAAGCTTTATTTTGCGCGTTCGGAATCTGCCATTTCGGCGACGGCCGAAAAGTATGGAGCGCTTTGCTATGCGGTTGCAAGAAACATTCTGGGATGCGACGAAGACGCGAGGGAATGTGTGAACGACGCCTATCTTGCGCTCTGGAATCAGATCCCGCCGCAGGTTCCGGCATCCCTGCGCGCCTTTGCCGCCGGGATCGTGCGGAAGATTTCGCTTGACCGACTGGACTACAACACCGCTTCCTGCCGCTGTGCGAACACGGCGGAGATCTTGGATGAGATATCCGAAATCCTGCCGGACGAAAGCGCCGAGATCCCGCAGGGGGATACGCTCACGGAAATCCTGAATCGTTTTTTGGCATCGGAGAAGAAACGGGATCGCGTCGTTTTTGTAAGGAGGTACTGGTTCTGCGATTCGGTAAGGGAAGTTGCCGCGCGGACCGGAATGAGCGAGAGCGGCGTGAGATCTTTGCTGTTCCGCATACGAAAAAGGTTATCGGCTTATTTAAAGAAGGAGGGCTATTTTGAATAAGAAAATTTTTTTGCAGCAGATGAGCGCAATCGATGAAAAATATATAGAAGAAGCGGCGGGGAATCTACGGACAAAGCGGTTCGCCGCCGGAAAGCTTGCCGTTGCCGCCTGTTTTTTGATGGTTTGTGCCGTGCTTGCGATCCCCTTTGCCGGAAATTTGCTTTCCCCGCAGGTTTCCTCCGAAAACGCTCTGCCGGTCGTCTGGGACGAAGGGGAGGGGCGCTTTGTGAAAAAGGATGAGATCAACCCTAATCAGGATTCTTTTTATTATAACGAATACCGCGCAGCAATCGCATCCGGCGATTATCAGGGCTACCGGTCCGCACGCGTCTTAGACGAGGGGTATGTCGGGGAAAAGCTGGGCAGCGCGGAGATCGACAGCTTTCTTTTCTATTTTAGCTCCGGGAAAACGGAGGACCATCGGTATTTGGCGGCCGAGGTATATGAGATCCGCGGCATTTCGCCGTCGGACGCCGTTTGCATCCGATATTTGGAGATAGGACAGAGCAATACGCTCACGCATTATTATGTGTTCTGCAACGCGAACGTGACCGATCCGTCGTGGAGCGGGCTTTGGGAGCGTTTTGCCTTTGACGAATACCTGTCGCTTTCGGATACGGCAGAAATGCTGATAGGGGATGGCGGATGCGTCCAAAAGGTCCGTTACCGGTTTTCTGATGCTTCCGCGCTTCGGGAAATGCTGTCCCATGTATCGGGAGCTGCGGCGGCCGATATAAATGAGCGTGATTTTTCGGCGCTTGCATCCTCTGCCGGTAAGATGCTGACGTTGTCGGCGCAGTGCTTCTCTTCCGGTCAGTATGGGACGATCCAGATTCTGGATAACGGCTATCTCGTAACGGGGATCAGCGGCTCGGTACAGGTATTTGATATCGGAGCCGAGAACGCCGCTTGGATCATGGCATGGATCGAGGAAAGCGGGGAGGTCATGTATTCGGTAAAGTATGACGAGAACGGCCTGCCGGAGCAGGAGAGCTCGGAGGGGCTCGAATCGACTGTGGCCGTCGAAACGTCAGTCAGTGCCGGCAGAGACCGCTGATTCGGTTAAGGTGCGAAAAAATACCGTGCGGGAAAGGAGAAACCCGCACGGTATTTTTCGCTATTCTATTGAAATGATGTAATCATAGAGCGGCTGCCCGCCGCGGATGGACAGCACTTCCGCGCCGGCTGCCGCTTCCGCAAGCATTTCCTGCACGCTTTGTGCCGCGTCCTCTGTTACGTCTTTGCCGTAAAAGACAGACACATAAGCAGCGTCCCTTGCGATATCGAGAAGACCTTTGATGCAATCTTGGCTGCTTTCTCCGACAGTGCGGAGCTTTCCGTTCAGAAGCCCCATCGCCTGCCCCGCTTTCACGGAAATTCCGCCTATACTGGCGTCCCGCACGGCATGCGTTACCGAAAGAGTTTTGACTTTTCCGAGCGCCTCAGACATAGCGTCGGTATTTTCCTCCTCGGACGCATCCTCATTGAATGCGAGAAGTGCGGAGATGCCCTCCGGTACGCTTTTTGTATGCAGTACAATGACGTTTTTATCCGTAACAGCGCCTGCCGCCTGTGTTGCGACCATACCGATGTTCTTGTTGTTCGGCAGGATAAATACCGTTTCCGCAGGCGTGCGACTTACCGCATCCAGCAGCTCCTGCATGCTGGGATTCATGGTTTGACCGCCGTATACGATCTCATCCACGCCGAACTCACGAAACGTATCCCGGATCCCATCCCCCATGCAGACGACGACAAAGCCGTATTTCTTTTCGGGCTTGGCCGGCTCCGGCAGCGCCTGCGCGCGTTCGTCGACTTCTGCAAGAGCAGAATGCTGCTTTTTCATATTCTCGATCTTTACGGCTGCAAGAGAACCGTAAACCAAAGCCTGCGTCAGAACAAGACCTGGCTCGTTGGTGTGGATGTGAAGCTTGACGATATCTTCCGCATCGACGAAGACCGCGCTGTCGCCGACACTGCGGATAAAATCGGAAAGGGCGGCGCAGGTCCCTTCTCCGCGGTAAGCGTCCTTTTTCTCAATGATACATTCCGTGCAGTAGCAGAAGCGGATATCCTCGGAGTGAAACTCGGAAAAATCGGCCTTTTTCTCCGGGGCGGCTCCCTTTTGAGAGGAGACCGCTGCTTTGACCGGTTTTCCCCGCAGAGCGGAGAGCATACCCTTTAGCATCATGACAAAGCCCTTGCCGCCGGCGTCTACGACGTTGGCCTCCTTGAGAACGGGAAGCTGCTCCGGCGTTTTCTCCAGCGTTTTTTCCGCTGTCTTTACCATTTGTGAGAAAAAACCGGAAACATCCGAGGTAAATTTTTTTTGCGCTTTTTTCGCTTCCTCCGCGCATTTGCGTATGACGGTGAGGATCGTTCCTTCCGTCGGATTCATGACCGCCTTATACGCCTCGTTTTTGCCATCCTCGAACGCCTGAGCGATGGCTTCGGTGTCGGCGTCGTGCTTGCCTTTTATCGATTTGGAGAAGCCGCGGAAAAACAAGGCCAAAATGGCTCCCGAATTTCCCCTTGCCGAGCGCAGGACCGCATCTGCCGCCTGTGTCGCGCAGTCGGATACGCTCTCATCCTTCGGCTGGATCCTGCGGACGGCGCCAAGGGTAAGGCTCATGTTGGTCCCCGTATCGCCGTCCGGAACCGGGAACACGTTAAGATCATTGATCTCGGCCTTGTTGTTTTCAAGGGTGTTTGCTGCCGATACC
The DNA here is from genome assembly GCA_944381075.1 of uncultured Clostridia bacterium. GTDB lineage: Bacteria > Bacillota > Clostridia > Oscillospirales > CAG-272 > QALR01. Next base: position 7,786 of record CALWJT010000002.1, on the reverse strand, counting down.
AGCATGGTATACAGCGTTTTTCCGCCGACTGTTACTTTCGCTGTCATTTGGAACCCTCCCATACTGACTATAATAGAATGGCTCGGCAGTCTTTTCCCGAAGCGGAAAAGATAGCGGGCGTCTTCGACGCTTCACAGGCGCTGCCGGAGCGTCCGGCTGTTTTTACATCCCACAGGAAGCTTTTTCGGAATATGCACGGGCATATCCGCTTGCTTTTTCATCCGGCCGAAAGCCGCCGGCAGGAAAAACTCCCTTACTTATATAACGGGCGGGACCGTGGAAAAGGGACGAAGTCCCGCAAAATTTTTATATATTTGAGAAAAGCTTCCGGAAAAGGCCTCTGCTGGTCTGGCGCGGCGTAGGATCGGCATTTTAGCGTCCGATAACTGGATATTACCATAATAGCACATATTTTGAACTTTTTCAAGAAAATTTATGAGCATTCCTGCTTTTTGCTGCAGATGCCCTTCAGGAGGCTCCGGAACATGCCGCGGGATATCATCATATGGGAAAATGGCGCGGAATATACAAGGGGGGGATGGCGGCGCCTTCGGATATGACGCCGTCTTGCGCCCTGCAAGGGGACGGTCCGCGGGCCCCGTGGTAAGGAGCCCCTTTTTTTGATTCTGCTTTTAAAATAAAGCAAACGGCGGTCCGTTTTGACTGCCGTTTATTTTTTTTAGCTGGAGGTTTTTCATGGACACACTGCTTAGAAAATTGTATGGAGAAGGCTTGGATTCTATGGCGAGGGAGCTGCGGCAGAATGGCGAGTATCGGGAATGCCTGATTCAATACCTCAAGGCGGCAGAAGCGTTTCATGCACATTTGAGTCCGGAGGACTGGAAACGCTTTGAAAAAATGAACGGGTATGAGGATAAAATGCTGGATATGATGGAATTCGGCGCTTTCTCCCTCGGCTTCCGCATGGGGATGCAGATGTCGGAAGGGCATTTCTGTGAAAAGGAGCCTTGAGGCTCCTTTTCACAGAGGACTGCAGTCATGAGAAAAAGCTCCGCAAAATTGCAGATTCTATATTATCCTGTCGTATAATTTGTGAAATTTAGCATTCTAAACGTAAAATTTTTTTCATATATGTGAAATTTATCTAAAATTTGTTAAATAATTTGTTGGAAACTGTGAATAATATGTGTTGACTGTTTTAACATTTTATTATATAATATTTTTATCAAGGAAAATTTTTTCAAAAAAGGCTGCGTCAATGACCGGCCGCTCAGAGAAAGCATGGTTTTCTCTGCCGGATGGAAAAGCGGCATGAGGGACGTCCTGCTTGTGGCGGAGACCTCAGCATGCGTCCTGAAAAAATAAAAATGAAGTATGTTCGGTTCTGAAGGGACAAGCAGTCCCGGAAAGAACGGGTTTTAGCGGATATGGACTCTCCCATCTGCTTTTTTTATTTTCCATGTTTGCGGGAGGCTTGGATATGGAGCTTTTAGAAGCGCGCATCGCGCGTGACGGCGTCGTTCTGGACGGGGATATCTTGAAGGTCGGGAGCTTTCTCAACCAGCAGCTCGATGTAGACTTCCTTATGAGGCTCGGAGAGGAGATCGCAGGACTGTACCATGCGGAGCATGTGACAAAAATTTTGACCATCGAGGCATCCGGAATCGCGATTGCGGTCGCGGCTGCCTCCTATCTGCATGTGCCGGTGGTATTTGCGAAAAAGAGCAGAAGCGCCAACCAGTCCGCCGAGGTTTATTCGGCCCGGGTAGCATCGTTTACCCATAAAAATACATATGAAGCGACCGTCGCGCGGGAATATCTGTGCGCGGCGGACCGCATCCTGATTATAGATGATTTTCTGGCGACCGGCGAAGCCATCGAGGGACTTCTTTCTCTTGTAAGGCAGGCGGGTGCCGTTTGTGTGGGCTGTGCTGTTGCCATTGAAAAGGGCTTCCAGCACGGCGGCGACGCTTTGCGCCAGAAAGGGATCCGAGTGGAATCGCTCGCACTCATCGACGCCATGTCGGCGGATGGTATCGTTTACCGCAGATGAGGGGGAGTGATTTTCTTTTTTGTATGTAACGAAAGTTTACATAAAATATTTTTTATCAAAAGGAGACTTGTTTCTTATGAAGAGGATTCTGTCACTCGTGCTTGCGGCGATGATGCTGATTTCTGTCATGCTGCTCGCTTCGTGCGGCGAAACGGAGAAGGCGGACATCACGGTCGGCGCCATCTACATCGGAAGCCAGAACGAGGAGGCCGGCTACACCTATGCGCATCATACCGGCATCACCAGGGCCATCGAGCAGCTGAAGGAGGAGGGCTACAATGTCAATCTTCTGATCCAGGACAACGTTCCGGAGGAGGACGCGGAGGTCACGGCCGCGATCGACGCGCTGGCAAATCAGGGAGCCGATATCATCTTCGGTATCAGCTTCGGCTATCTCGGCGCCTTTGAGAAGGCCGCAACGGAGTATGCTGATATTATCTTCTCGCATGCGACCGGTTATGCTTCCAATGAAACCAACTTCAACAATTATTTCGGACGCATCTATCAGGCGCGCTACCTTTCCGGCATTGCGGCAGGACTCAAGGCGAAGGAAGTCGGCAAGGGAACGAATGGAAAATACAACATCGGCTACGTTTCCGCTTACGGCACACAGTATGCTGAGACGTGCAGCGGCATCAACGCCTTTACGCTCGGCGTGCAGTCGGTATTGGGCGAGGAAGCTCAGGTATATGTAAAGCAGATTGGAGAATGGGGCAATCCCACGGTGGAAAGACAGGCGGCCGAGGCGCTCATCAATACCTATTCCTGCGTCGTCATCGGCCAGCACTGCGACAGCGCGCAGCCGCAGATCGCGGCGGAGGCTGCCGGCGTATTCGGCTGCGGCTACAACTCCGATATGACGCCTTCCGCGCCGAATGCCCATCTGACGGCTCCGATCTGGAACTGGGAGGTTTACTATAAATTTGCCATTGAGACGGCGCTGACGGATCCTGCGAATTTCATGGACAAGGTCGGTATCTATTACGGCGGACTTAAAGAGGGCTTTGTCGACATTTCTCCGCTTTCGGACAACTGCACGGAGGATACTGCGGCGAAGATCGACGCGGTGAAGGACATGATCCTTTCCGGCGAGTGGGATGTCTTCTCCAATGTAAAGCTTTCCTTTGACGAGGACGGCAATGTCGTGAAAACGACGTCGGCGCTGACCACAAACGACGGCAAGACGGTGATTTCCGAGGACAACGCTTCCTACTATGTTTATGAGACGAATGAAGCGGGCGAGCTTACCGGCAATATGACCGAGGTCGGCGGCGCAGATACCATCGACTCTATCATCAAGGGCAGCATGAACTATTATGTTGCGGGCGTCACGGATGTGACCGAATGATGCGAGAGAGGGGCATACCGAAACGATGAAAAGGAGTTCTTTATGGCAGTCGATTTTGCGGTAGAACTGAAAAACATCTCAAAAACCTTCGGCAGTGCGGCTGCCAATAAGAACATCAGTCTTTCCTTGAAGCAGGGCGAGATTCTCGCCCTGCTGGGAGAGAACGGCTCCGGCAAGACAACGCTCATGAATATTCTTGCCGGGATTTATCAGCCTGACAGCGGCAGTATCTATGTGAATGGAGAAAAAGCTGTGATCACCTCCCCCAAGGACGCCAAGCGGCTCGGCATCGGCATGGTACATCAGCATTTCAAGCTGGTCGACGTTTTCTCTGCGGCGGACAATGTTTGGCTTGGCCGCGAAAATCGTTCCTATGGCTTTCGGGAGAGGTATAAGGCCGAGGTATCCGGAAAAAAGGGAATCGGAAAATTCGGGGCTGCGGCGTCGGTGATTTTTCACGCCGCGGGCTTTTTTGTTTCCGAAAGACTGCTGAAAAAATCCCGTTATAGAGAGATCGAAGAGATCAGCCGTTCGTTCGGCTTTGAAATGGACCCGAAGAAGAAGGTTTATCATATGGCGGTCAGCGAAAAGCAGACGCTGGAGATCGTCAAAGTGTTATATTACGGTGCGAAAGTGATCATCCTCGATGAGCCGACCGCCGTTCTGACCGTTCAGGAAACGGAGAAGCTGTTTGGCGTACTGCGGCAGATGCGGGCGGAGGGACATTCTATCATTATCATCACGCATAAGCTCCATGAGGTGATGGCGGTCAGCGACCGCGTGGCAGTGCTGCGAAAGGGAGAATATGTCGGTACGGTGGAAACGGCTTCTACCAATGAACAGAAGCTGACGGAGCTCATGGTCGGCCATAAGATCACTCTCAACATCGAGCGTCCTTTTGTAGAAAAGAAAAAGCCGCTTTTGGAGATCCGCGGCCTTACCATTGAGAATGACGAGGGCGCGTGCGCCATCGATGATGTGAGCTTTTATATCCGGGGCGGAGAGATTTTAGGCGTCGCAGGGATCGCGGGCTGCGGACAGAAAGAGTTATGCGAGGCAATCGCAGGGCTGCGGAAAATCAAAAGCGGCGAAATCGTCCATAAGGGCGAGAATATTGTAGGGCTTGCACCGAAAAAAATCATCGAAAAAGGGATTGCCATGAGCTTCATTCCCGAGGACAGGCTTGGCATGGGGCTTGCGCCTTCTCTTTCCATTACGGACAATATGCTTTTGAAAAATTATCGGGACGACAATCGCTTCAGTCCGTTTGTCAACCGCCGCCGCGGCAGAGCCGACGCGAGGACGATCATATCCGAGCTGGATATTGTCACGCCGTCGACAGAAACGCCGGTAAGGCTCCTTTCCGGCGGAAATGTGCAGAAGGTTCTGGTGGGCAGGGAGATCGAAACGGGTCCGAACGTTATCGTGACGGCCTATCCTGTGCGCGGGCTGGATATCCATTCGTCTTATGCGATTTATGATATCCTGAACCGGCAAAAGGTAAGCGGCGTCGGTATTTTATTCGTTGGGGAGGACCTCGACGTCATGCTCGCGCTGTGCGATAAGATCATGGTTTTGTGTCATGGCAGAGTGATGGGGATCGTCCATGCAGCCAAAACCACAAAGGAGGAGCTGGGACTTATGATGACCGGTGCGCTGAATCTTGTCCGCAGCGACGAGAAGCGCACCGGCATCGCGAAGGATACCAACATAAAGGAGCAGCCGTCATGAAAAGATATCATATTGTCAAGCGGGACTTGCTGACCCCGGGACGCAGGATCGTTTTTTATCTCCTTGCTATCGCTGCCGCGCTGCTGCTGGGCGCGCTGCTGCTGATGATGACCGGCGTCAATCCGCTTTCCTATTATTTCAAGATGCTGACCATCGGGACAGTTACCGACAGTGGAGAACTCAGCAGGCTTGCCTACAAGCAGGTGGAGAACCTCATCAAAGTGTTTGTTCCTCTTGTGCTGACGTCTGTCGCGCTTTCCGTCGCGTTCAAGATGAAATTCTGGAATATCGGCGGCGAGGGACAGTTTCTGGTCGGCGCGGTAGCGGCCGCGTTTATCCCCTTAAAATTCGGCGTCATTGGAAATCAGGCTCTGACGCTTCTGCTCATGGCAGCGGCGGCCATGGCCGCCGCTGCCGTCTGGGGCGGGATTGTCGCGCTTTTGAAGGTCCGTTTTGGAACCAATGAAACTTTGATGACCCTGATGTTCAACTATATCGCCCTTTACTTTGTCGCGCTGCTCGGAGAGGAAAAGGCAGGCTGGAACGTCTTTCTGGACCCGGAATCCCAGCGGCCGCTTTTCCGGAGCGTTTGGGATTTTGTCACGATGCCGGCCATCACGATCGGGAAATTTTCTCTTAGCTGGTCTCTGCTTTTTGTTCTTGTTCTCTGTATCCTTGTTTATTTTTATCTCAAAAAGACCAAGCATGGCTATGAAATTTCCGTGGTGGGCGACAGCATCGGCACCGCAAAATATGCCGGAATGAAGGTCGGGAGGATCATCGTGCGCACGATGCTTCTTTCTTCGGCTCTCATCGGACTTGCGGGCTTTTTCAAGCTTACGAGCGCGGGCCCGCTTTCGACTTCGCTGACGGACAGCGTCGGATGGACGGGCATCGTCGTGGCATGGCTTGCCAAGCTGGATACGGTCGGGATCGTCATCACATCGCTGCTCATCAGCATTTTGCGGTTTGGCTGCTCACAGGCAAGCGTGACCTTTGGTGCGGTGGATTCGCGGTTTGCGGATCTTTTGCAGGGCGTCATTCTGTTTGCTGTTCTGGCGGCCGATTTTGTAATCCGTTTTAAAATCGTGAAAAAGGAGGAGGCTTGAAATGGGAGTTGAAGTCTTAACGGGATTCCTTTACAGCTTAGTCGTTTACAACATCCCGCTGCTCTATGGAACGGTCGGCGAGATTTTCAATGAAAAAACAGGCAGCCTCAATCTTGGCGTCGAGGGAACGATGGCAGTCGGCTCGCTGTTCGGCTATCTTGTCGGATGCTGGTGCAACAGCCTGCTCCTCGGCATTCTTGCCGCGATGGTGTTTGCCGGACTTTGCGGGCTCCTGTTCGCCTTTTTCACCGTAACGCTTCAGGCAAATCAGAACGTGACGGGACTGACCATAACCACGCTTGGCCTTGGGATCTATTATTTTGTCGGTCACGGTGTGAATAAAAATCTCGGCTGGCCTTCCATGCAGGCGGCGGCGAACGTGGCTGCCGGCTGGAAAGCACAGCCTATCCCGCTTCTATCGGATATCCCGATCATCGGAAAAGCGTTCTTTTCCCATAATATATTCGTTTATCTCGGCGTATTGATCGCCGTCCTTTCGTGGTGGTATATGAAATATACCAAGGCGGGACTGCGGATGCGCGCTGTCGGAGAAAATCCCGCGGCGGCGGATTCCTGCGGGGTCAATATCAACCGGTATAAGTACGCGCATATCCTTCTCGGCTCCGCTATCATGGGAATCGGCGGTTATTATATGGCCCTCAATATCAGCGGCGAGTATCTGGCAAGCACGGGATGGATCAATGGTTATGGCTGGATCGCGGTGGCGCTTGTTATCTTTGCCAAGTGGAATCCGGCAAGAGCGCTGCTCGGAACGTTTGTATTTGGCATTTTCAAGACGCTGGAGGTCTACAACGACTCTATTGTTGCGGCTTTCCCGAAGGCGTTTGGATGGCTGAACGCCATCCCGCTGAAGGTCTATACGGCGCTTCCGTTTATCATCACGGCGGTCGTGCTGTTTGCCGGCTCGGTCAGGAAAAAGAGCAAATCGAATCAGCCTGCTGCCGTCGGTGTCAACTATTATCGTGAGGACAGATAAATGAAAGATAGAAAAAGGCCGCTGCATCCTTGGGCTATGCGGCGGTCCGGTGCCTCAAAGAAAATTATTTAGATTGCCGTGTAAAAGGGAATCGAGATGGGAGGACAAGCTTATGAATCTGCAGGCATCCGATGCGGCAAAGAGAAGTCGATATGGGAACCGATGGCGCGGCGGGGTGTGGACGCTGTTCTTGATCGGCGTTTTTTCTGTTATCAACCTTCTGATGTACGCTTTTGGCAGCAGCAGCTACTTTTTATTTACGGCCTATCTGCCGTATTCTTTCGGTATTGTAGGGATCGATTATTGTATGGGATGGTACGGCATGCCGGTCGACGGCGGGGCCGGAGCCTTTTACCTATCCATAGCTGCTGTTTTTCTCATACTATATTTTGTCATTTGGTTTTTTGCAAGGAAAAAAGCCGGCTGGCTTTGCTTATGTGTGATAAAGAAGCAATAGAAGTGCAAAAAATTTTGCCGTTCCTATCCGACACTTGGCCATTGTGTCGGATAGGTCGGGCGGTTATTCGGGCAAGTCAATCTTGCCGACAAAGCTGTAATAAATCTCAATGTCCTGCCTGCGGGTGCCG
>CALWJT010000001.1 GCA_944381075.1 uncultured Clostridia bacterium | reverse complement strand
CGGACAAGTATCACGCGCTTGTCATGGTCGACGACAGCCATGCGACCGGCTTTGTCGGCGCGCACGGAAAAGGCACTGCCGAGTACTGCGGCGTGATGGGCAGGATAGACATTGTCACCTCTACCTTCGGCAAGGCGCTTGGCGGCGCGTCCGGCGGCTTTACGTCGGGCAGACGGGAAATCATCGCGCTCCTGCGCCAGCGCAGCCGTCCGTACCTGTTCTCCAACTCGCTCGCGCCTGCCATTGCCGCCGCAACCTCGAAGCTTATCGATATGCTGTCCGAGACGACGGAGCTGCGCGACCGCCTGGAGGAAAATACAAAATATTACCGCGGGCTGCTTGCCGAGGCGAAGTTCGACGTCATCGACAGCGTGCATCCGATCGTCCCGATCATGCTGTACGACGAGCGGACCGCGGGCGAGATGGCGCGCCGCATGATGGAGAAGGGCGTCTATGTCGTCGCGTTCTCGTATCCCGTCGTTCCGAAGGGAAAGGCGAGAATTCGCACGCAGGTTTCCGCTGCACATACCAGGGAAGATTTGGATTATGTCGTCAAATGCTTCAAGGAAGTGCGTGAGGAAATGAAAAAATAACCGTAAAGCGGAGCGCCCCCGTCGCGAAGACGGGGGCGCTTTTCGTTTCTCTCTGGCGTATGTGCTCCGTCCAAAACCGGGACGCATGCACGCATGACTCAGGCTGCCGTCCCGCAGCCTGACGGGACAGGCGCATTAGGCTTTTCCTTGGCCATGTAAAAAGCCATTTCGTATATGGGGCAGGGAAAAGCCGGCAGGGTCTGGCTCCGATAAAACGAAGCGTCAGAAGAGAGCGCCTGCCCGCGCTCTCTTCTGAAACGTTTTTGTCCTATGGCTTTTCGATTTCGGACCTTGCCGATACAGGGGGCCGGACCCGCAGGGATGGCAGGTTACTCTGCCGGCTCCTCCCAGCTTCCCTGCGCATGCTGCGGCTCTGCCATATCATGGATGCCGGCAAGCAGCATAATGATGCCCTGCACACGGTATGGGCGAACGCAGTAGCGTCCTTTTTCTCCCTGCGCGCTGTCGGCTGTGACAAGGTCGGCGGCAAGCAGCGGTTTCAGGTGATGATACACCTGTCCGGTCGAATGGTAGCCGCCCTGCTCGACAAGCTGCGCGACGGTCATCGGTTTTTCGAGGAGCATCCGCAGAAGGTTCAGCCGGTCACGGCTGCCGATGCAGGCGAGGACCTTTTCGGCGGTGCCGTCTTCGACAAGCGGAAAAAGCCGGTCGGTATTCACACCGCTGCGAACCCATTCCGACTGCCTGCCGCCGGAGGCAAATACCCCCATATAGGTAATGCAGCCGCTGGCTTTCCCCGACCCGCAGGCATTTTCCAGATTTTCCATAATCGCCATGACGGACGAGTCGGGATGCATGTGCGGCATTTTCCGCACATGTCCCGTTTTTTCCGCCGGAGCATTTGGGTCCGGTACACGCCATTTTTTGCACAGAACCTCGGAAAGCTGCTCGCCGAGCTTTTGCAGCTCTTTTTTCAATTCGTCGATTTCTGCGCCGTAGTTTCTTTCCATGAAAAAACCTCCTTTGATTTTCCGGAATTCCGTAACAACACAATACCATAATTTTTTTAATTTGTCAATACGGAATTCCGGATTTTCAAAAAATCTTTGAGCCAGAGCGGGACCAAAATGAGGATGCGCGACCTTTCGGCCGCTTTTGCTTATTTTACGGCTGCCGTTCTTTTAACAGAACATCGAGCTTCTCTTTTCCGAAGATGGAAATGAAAAGCGCCTGCGCCGCCGTTTCCGCCGGCACGCGGCAGTCTCCCCGGATCCACTCCATGGAAATGTTGTAGAGCGCGCCTGCATAGGCGAACGGCAGAAATGGATTCTGGGGGCTTCCCTTGCTTTCGAAATTTGCAGCGAAATTGGCGTTCAGATATTCCAGATACCAATATTCCAGATGGGACCTTTGAATCGTTTGGAAAAGCGTCTTATGCTTTTCCAGCGTCCTCAGAACGGTGAGAATCAAGGTGTAATAGTCCTCGTCGCATCGCGGGATATATCGGACGTTTGTACTGAAAAGATGCTTCTGGCGGTCGAAATAATAGAGAAGGACGGCCTCCTTGTCGGGGAAATTCCGATAAAAGGTCGCGCGTCCGACGCCTGCTTTTTTGACGATTTCCGTAATGGTGATGTCTTTGAAGTCCATTTTTTCCATGAGCTTGAAAAGCGCCAGGGCGATATAATGCTTCGTATATTCGGAAGATTCCATTTTCTGCATGATACAAAATCCTTTCTGTTGTCTCATGGTGCGGTACAAACCGATCGGTTTTGTCTGAAATCCGTTTTGCTCTCTTGAAAAAGACGGATTCCTATGATAAGATACAACTGTCCCGAGGCGATACATCTGTATCAAAATCAGGATACTGCATTGGGGACAAAAAGTCAAGATAGAAATGAGGGACTTGTTATGGAAAAGGGAAAAAATTATTCGACGTACGAATATATGTCGAAAACAGTGAAGGCGGCGGATCAGACACGGATATCTGATCTATGCGAGGCATTCGGCTGGGAGGCGACGGATGCCGAAACCTCGTCTTGCGGCGTGACTACGATCTCGTTTCGCAGGAACAGGAAGATCCCGCATAGATCCGAGCTTGTGCGGCTGGAAAGAAAAGCGGACGGCATCCGGGATACGATTTGCCGGCTTGATAAGAGCAAAAGAAAAGGAGCGCGCCTGTTTGCCTATGTTTTCGGCTGCTTTGCCGCGCTCATATTCGGCGCCGGGCTCAGTCTTACGATGCGGATGCCGGAAAGCGCTCCGGCTCTTGCCGGCGGCATCGTCCTCGGCCTTGCCGGCATCTTGCTTGGCGGACTGAATCTGATGCTTTTCCGCCGGCTGGTGGATAAAAAGACAAGGGAAGTAAATCCTGTCATGGAAGACATGGAGGAAAAGCTTGCGGTCGTCTGCGAGCAGGCGCACGGCTTGCTTGACGAGCCGGAAATTTAAAGGGAAAGCGGCTTATTCAAGGGAGAGGCTTATGGGAAAGGGAAAACGGCTTTTATCGGAATACCGGCGCGCCGACGCGAGCGGCCGGAGCCGGATGACGGCGCGCGTCTCCATGCTTGCGCATTTTTCGGCGGCAGCATGCAAGATAGCGGCCGGCGTCTTTGCCTTGTCCGGTTTTCTGGTGATATCCGGTCTTTACTCGGCCGGCATCGGAACGGCGAAGGGGATTTATGACAGAGGCGCCGCTCTCTCGCGGGGAAACCGGACGCAGGAGCTTCGGTATTATCGGAATATCGCCATGATTCTGCTGATTTCCGCGCTTGCCTATATGACATGGATGGCGCGGCTGTTTTTCTCGCCGCCTGCTTTCCGGTACGGGAGGATCCTTGGCATCGGAATTGCCGCGCTGTCCTTCTGGGATCTGGGCGCTGCTATCTGGGGGCTTGCCGATTCCGGAAAAAGAAAGGATATCCTGCTTTCCGGACTCAGGACCGTCAACCTTTCGAGTGCGATGACGGCCCTTGTCCTTACCCAGACGGCGATCCTGTCGTTTACCCATGAGCCGACGGTACAGGCAATGGCAGCAGATGCGAGAAGCAATGCGGTCCTGGGACTCCTTGTGGGATGCGTTTCCTGCATTTTGTCCGTTTGGATGCTGTTCAGATATCGCAGGGAAGCGAGGCAAATGGAAAAAGGCTCCGCATAGATCCCATCATTCAAAGGAAAAAGCCCCTGCAAGGGGCTTTTTCCTTTGAATATGTCGTTCAGCTTTCGGGCTCTTCCATCGAAAAGGATACGCGGATATCTCCGCTTACCGTCTCAACGCGCAGGTGCTTTTCCGAGCCGTCGGCGTCCGGTACGCGCACCGTTCCGCTCGTCGTTTTCGTATCGATGTGATAATCCGAAGCCGAGCCGAGAATTTCAGCGCGGACGTCTCCGCTCGTGGACACAAGCTTGATGTCGCGGGCGCGCGTATACTGCCATTTGATGTCTCCGCTTGTGGATTCAAGAGAGGCATCGCCGGCAATATTTGAGTCCCGCAGCCGCAGATTTCCGCTTGTGGAGACGAGCGAAAGGTCGCCGCTGCATTCCGCGTCGCGGATATCGATGTCCCCGCTTGCCGCGGTACAGGCGAGGCGCGTACTGTCGAACGTTTCGATTTTGATGTCTCCGCTTGACAGGCGGACGTCGGCCTCTTCCGCCTTGCAGGAGAGCAGGCGGATATTTCCGCTTGTCGACTGCAGCGTCAGAGCATTTGCGATTTCCATATCCGAAAGGAGGATGTCCCCGCTTGCGCTTGTGACGGAAAGCGTACCGGCAAGAGAAAGGTCCGACGCCTGAAAATCCGAGCTGGAAAGCTGGATTTTGATGTCTCCCGCGTAATTTTCGGGGATGGCGATGACGGTTTTGCGAGACTCTGTTCCAAACGAAAGGGAGAACCATTCATACCATTTCCGGTTGGAATAGGAATCGATGGTCAGCGTCCCGTCCTCGGAAAGCGAAAGGTCGCAGCCGGTCTTCTCCCCTTCCTCATAGGTGACGGTGATGTGTTCGTCCTGCGAACGGACAAGCTCGACGTCGCGGAAGGAGTCCGCAAGGATCAGCGTTTTGACCTGTTCGCTGTCATATTCGGCGGTTTTCTGGACATAGGTATCCGTGTCGACGCGGTATTCGTTCCAGTCTCCGTGCGCCGCCATGAAGGAAACTCCCCAAAGGAGGATCCCGACGGTGATCAGCGAAAAGGCGACGATGACTGCGATTTTGGTAGAGGTTTTCATTTCGATGCTTCCTCCTTGGATGTAGATTTCCGGATAAAGAGGGATTTTATTCCTTTCCCGATCAGGACCGTCAGGGATACGAGAGCCTTCGCCGCAATTTTTGCGGGGAAGAAAAACAGAATGCAGAGCCCGACAAGGATAAATCCCGCGCTGAAAAGTCCCATGGCGGCGATGGGATTCAGCGATATGATGAAAACGGCCGCCGGCAGAAGCAACACACCGGTAAGTCCGACCGCCGCAACGACGGAGAATACCGAGAGGATCCCTGCCCAAATAATGATATAAATGCTGATGAGGATTGCCAATGCGGCAATGGCAAGAGAAAACCAGATCGGAAACCCGAGAATGGCGAGAAGGATGAGCAGCACCGGACTTCCGGCGGCTTGCTTTTTCTCCTTGAACTTGGATTTCATAAGGACGCCGAGCGGCGTGTCGTAGAGAATTTTCTCTGCGATTTCATCGATGTCGCCAAGCGCCGATATGGCCTGCTCCTCCGTCATGCCGTCCTCGATGCGGTCGTCGATCATTTCCGAATAAAATTCAGCTGATTTGGCTGCTTCCTCTGCGGGCAGTCCGCGTTCCTGCAGGATTTTTTGCAGCTTTTCTGTAAATTCATGCTTTGTCATACTGTTTCCATCCTTCTTCAATAAATTGGTAGGCAGTCGTCACGTCTTTCCAATTTTCAATGAAATCCTTGATTTTCTGTTTGCCTTCCTCTGTGATGGCGTAGAATTTGCGCAGCCGGCCTTGATGCTCGACGGAATAAACCGTGAGGGCGCCTGCGGATTCCAGCCGCTTGAGAATGGGATATAAAGTGGATTCCGTGATTGGGACCGTGGGATTCATATCCTTGATGATCTGATAACCGTACGAATCGCCTCTTGCGAGTACGGACAGCACACAGACCTCAAGGATGCCGCGCTTTACTTGGACATCCATGTTCGCTCCTTTCGGGGTCAGCCGGAAAATCGGCTCGTTTGATACCCTTGTACGCATAATACTATATATCACATAGTATTATTTTGTCAAGTCCTTTTTGAAAAAAAATAAAAAAAGCAGCCCGCATCGCCTGCGGGCTGCTTTTTTATTCGTTTTTATCGGTATCCTTCGGCGTGTCCTCTTCCTCGAGAAGACGGAAGCCGCGGTGCTCTACGACGGTGGAAAATACGATCTGTGTCTTGGTCCTGCCGAAGTCCTGGAGTCTGCTGATAAATTTGTCAAGACTGTCGGTGCTGTCGAAAACGGTCTGCATGAGAAGGGAATATTCTCCCGTTACATGGCTGCATTCGATGACGCCGGGACAAGCGTCAAGAAATGGATACAGCTCAGCTTTTCTTTCCGGCGTGACCTCCAAATTGATGAACGCGCGCACAGGATGGCCGAGGATCGAGTCGCTGATTTTTGCATGATAGCCGAGGATGATGCCGGCCTTTTCCATCGCGTCGATCCTGGCGGCGACGGTAGGAGGCGAAATAAAGACACGGGCCGCGATGGTTTTGATCGGCGTCCGTGCATTTTCCTGTAAAATGGAAAGAATTTCAAGGTCGGTCCGGTCGAGCAGATTTTTCATAAAGGGTAAAACCTCCGCGGAGCGCTCCGCTGTGATATGGATTTTAGCATTTGTATTTGGAAAGCGGGAAAGTGGTTTTCGTTTTCCGTACATTTGCTATTTTACATTAAAAAATGAAAAAAAACAAGAGGATTTCTATTTTTTAAAAAGAAAAAATCGATACATTTTAAACTTTTTCGTAAATGATGAAAAAGGATTTACAAAAAAGGTCCTGCGCCCTATGATAATAGGGTGCATACAGGAGAGAACAGGAAGAAAAGGCGTGATTTTTTGTACATGCCAGATCAGTGAAACAGATTCGCCGCGGGGCGGCATAGGAGGATTTTGGCTATGAATGAAAATCTGAGAACGGAACGGGATTCGATCGGAACGCTCGCGGTTCCGGAGGATGCGTATTACGGCGTGCAGTCTTTGCGTGCTTACCGCAATTTTCGGATTACGGGGCAGGGGCTTCATCCGTTCCTGATTCAAAATATTGTAAGAATCAAAAAGGCGGCGGCAATCGTCAATGAAAAGATCGGAAGACTGGATCCGCAAAAGGCACAGGCTATTCTCGCGGCATGTGACGAGATCCTGAACGGCGCTTATGCGGACGCTTTTATTGTAGACGCGGTCCAAGGCGGTGCCGGCACGTCTGCCAATATGAATGTCAACGAAGTGATTGCCAACCGTGCCATCGAAATTTTAGGCGGAAGGAAGGGCGATTATTCGGTGGTGCATCCGAATGATCATGTGAACCTTGCGCAGTCCACGAACGACGTGATTCCGACCGCGGGGAAAATGACGGTGATCGACCTGATGCAGCCGCTTTTGCTGAGCATTCACATGCTGGCGCTGTCCTTTGACGGCAAGGCGAAGGAATTCGACGACATCGTAAAGATGGGCAGGACCCAGCTTCAGGACGCGGTCCCGGTCCGGCTCGGTCAGGAGTTCGCGGCTTATGCCGCCGTCGTTCGCCGGGACATCGGCCGAATCGAAGCGGCCGAGCGGGAAATGCACGCCGTCAATCTCGGCGGAAGCGCCATCGGTACGTCTATCAACGTCCCGCCGGAGTATCTGGAAAATATTACGCGCGTGCTCTCCGGAATTTGCGGCTATGAGATACGCATGGCGGAAAATCTCATCGACGCGACCCAGAATCTGGACGGCTTTGTCGCGGTATCCTCCGCGCTCAAAACCTGTGCTGTGAATCTTTCCAAGATCGCGAACGATCTGCGGCTCCTTTCCAGCGGCCCCCGCGCCGGCATCGGGGAGTTGGTTCTTCCCGCCAAGCAGAACGGCTCTTCCATCATGCCGGGCAAGGTCAATCCCGTCATCCCGGAGGTGGTCAATCAGGTGGCTTTCCTTGTCATCGGGCACGACGCAACCATCACCGCCGCTGCGGAGGCCGGCCAGCTTGAGCTGAACGCCTTTGAACCGGTCATCTTTTATCAGCTGTTTGAATCGATCTCCTCCATGACCGCGGCGGTCGATACCTTTGTTGAAAACTGTGTCATCGGGATTCGCGCGGATAAGGCACGCTGTGCCGCAAATGTGGAGGCGAGCACGGGGATCGTTACGGCGATGGCGCCGTACATCGGGTATCAGCGCGCGGCGGACATTGCCAAGGAGTCGCTGAAAACCAACGTCCCGGTGAGGGAGATCCTCTCGCGCGACGGCATCATGAGCGAAGAGGAGCTCTCTCATATCTTGGATGCCCGTGCGATGACCGAGCCGCGCCATTTGGATGCTATGAAGCAGACGCGTTAAAAGGGATTGTGTTTGAAACAGCTTTGTGATATAATATCTGCGTACAGCTGGACGACTGCATATTGATGAGACACTGATGGATGAGCTAAAACGGATTAAAAGAGAAGTGAAACCCACTGAGATCATGCTGGTGGTTGACGCCATGACGGGTCAGGATGCCGTAAACGTTGCGAAATCTTTTGATGATACCTTAGGGATCGACGGCATGATGCTCACAAAGCTGGACGGCGACACCAGGGGGTGGTGCGGCCCTCTCCATTCGGGCTGCTGCAGGAAAGCCGATTAAATTCTGTGGCGTCGGAGAAAAACCGGGAGATTTGGAGCCATTTTATCCCGACCGTATGGCTTCCCGTATTCTTGGGATGGGAGATATGCTTTCCCTGATGGAAGAAGCGGAGAAATGCTCAAAGGAAAGGGTAAAAAGCGAAAAATGCTGTCAGGCCTTGGAGGTGTGGGAGGCATTGGATCGGGAATGCTTTTCTAACGAATAGAAAAGGAGTGCATTGACTATGAAGCTGGAGGAATATCTGGCAGGAAAAAAGGAAATTGTCCTGGGATTTCTCGGTGGTTCTATCACCGAGGGAGCCGGCGCAAGCAGCAAAGAGAGAAATTTTTGCAGCCTGGTTACCCAGTGGCTTACCAAACAGTATCCGGAGAACAGCTTTCAAATGGTAAACGCCGGAGTGGGCGGAACAGATTCCTCTTTGGGAGCCTACCGTGTTGAGCGTGATCTGCTCGTTCACCAACCTGATGTGGTTTTTGTGGAATTTGCGACGAATGACACAGATATGCCCTATGATCGGGGCTGCGCCACAATGGAAGGCATTGTCCGAAAGATTCTCAGGCGGAACAAAGAAACCAGGATTGTTTTTATCTATACCTTGACACAGAGGCTGATTGAGCGGTATTACGCCAGGGGAATAGCGCCGGTTTCCGTGAGGGCGCACCAGAGGATTGCTGACGCTTATCATATTCCTTCCCTCAATATGGGAAGGCTTCTCTACGATCGTATGCTGCAGGAACATGCCAGAGTGGAGGAATATCTGCCCGACACCTCCCATCCCAATGACGCGGGCTACGCGTTTTACGCGGAGAAGATTATTGAATTTCTCCTCCAGATGTCCTGGGAGGCAATTCCTTTCCCCAAAGAGCCTGTGATTCCAGGAAATTTGGAATTCGCAAGGTTGGTTTTGGCCGAGAAATATGAAGGAGAAAATTGGACGCTGGTTCGCCAGACGATGCACGGACGGCTTCCCAGCTATGTCGAGTCCAACATATCTCAAGCGGAACTGGTCATTCCTTTCGAGGGAACAGAAATCGGCGTTTATTGGTGCATGGATAAAGATTCCGGAAAAATTGGATATCATGTAGACAGTTGTGAGGAAAAAAAGGCCAGCGGATGGGATCATTACTGCGTTAACTTTAACAGGGCCAATTCCCTAATGTTGGTATCTGGCCTAGAGTATGGAAAGCATGAGCTTCATATTCGGGTGCTGGATGAAAAGGATGAGGCGTCAGAGGGATATTATGTCCGCATCGGTGCATTCTTAATTTCTTAGGATAGAACTCAGCTTGCAGGAAAATTGTTTTTGAAATGTCCTTTGAGCTGTATCTATACAGCGGCAAAAGTCCCGCACTTTGCCGTTGTAGTCTGTTAGGCTGAAATGCCTGCGCAGAATGTCATGCGGCGCCCGAAGAGACCGAAAAAGCGAGTGGCGATAATGAGGCGCCGGCAGACAGAAGCTTAACTTCTGCGTTCACCGCCGTCGGAGGGGAACTTGCGCGCGGCATGGGAAAGAGATCATAAGAGAGGCCTATTTCGATGATAAAATTACTGGCTTTTGATTTAGACGGGACTCTGACACAGCATAAAGTGACGATAGAGCCTGAGAATCGGGCAGTCCTTGCGGCGCTGTCTTCAAAATACCGGCTGCTGATGGTGGGAGCCGGCGGCTGTATGCGCATCTTTGAGCAGCTTGAACGGTTCCCGATCGATATCATTGGAAATTACGGCATGCAGTATGCCGAATATGACGCGGCAAAACAAGCGTTGAGGATGATGGAAAATCATGTTGTCCCCTGCGATAGAGAGAGGGTAGAGCGTCGCGTTTCCGCGCTTCGGGAACAGTACGGTTTTGTCCCTTATGCGGGAGAAAGCGTCCAGTACCACGATTCCGGCTGTGTTACGTTTCCGATCCTTGGCACAAAAGCGGCGCTTTCGGATAAGCTCGCCTTTGATCCCGACAGAAAAAAGCGCCGTGCGATCTATGCGCAGGTGTGCAGTGCGTTCCCCGAATATAACGTCTTTGTCGGGGGCACATCCTCCTTTGATATGGCGCCGAAGCCGTTCGACAAGCGGTATGCGCTGTGCCGGTATTGTGAGAGATGCGGATTTTCCCCGGGTGAGGTCTTGTTCTTCGGGGACGATTATGGTCCGGGAGGCAACGATGCGCCGGTTTACGAATCGGACTTCGCCTTTTTAAAGGTGGACGATTACAAACGGTTTCCGATGGTCGTATCGGCGGCAGATTTGCTGTAAAAACCGGACTTGCTGTTGACAATTCGGGGAAAATATGATATCATAAGAAACCGCCGGCAACGGTTTTTACGGAGGGATATCGAAGCGGTCATAACGAGGCGGTCTTGAAAACCGTTTGGGAGCAATCCCACAAGGGTTCGAATCCCTTTCCCTCCGCCAAATTGCGGCTAAAACCGCAAAAGCCGCAAGGAGTTCTCCTTGCGGCTTTTCTCGTATAGGGAGGTCTTATGCTTGACTTGAATGTGGAATTTCAAGAAGAATATAAACGCCTTGACCGCTTATGCAAGGATTATCTATCAAGTACGGAAGGCGTTTCCGAATACGTCAGGCAAATGGAATCGACGCCGCCATTTGATCGTCGATATGTATTTACTTGGGAGGATGATTACAAACAGCTAAAGCATGTTCGATGGGTCCGCAACCAGCTTGCTCATGAAGTCGGAACCTTGGATTCCGATATTTGCACAGAGGATGATTTGGATTGGGTTCAAAGTTTTTATGATAGGATCATGAATGGCAGCGACCCATTTACGATCATGCGAAAAGCCAAGGCAGAAGAAGCGCACCGAGCAAAACAACAAGAACAGGCGAGAAAGGCAATCGTTGCCGATCATCCCAAGACAAAGCGATCCAAACCGTCCCTTTTGGGTAGGCTGATTGCGAATATCAAAAAGTTTTTTTCATAAACTCCAAAAGGCACAGCCCCGCTGTCATGGCAGGGCTGTGCCTTTTCTTTACTCCTTTTTCACAAACAACAGGAGTGTTTTCTTATGCCACTCCGATTTTTTCCACATCCCCTCCCCGCACAGGAACTCGATCAGCTTGACCTTCGGAATATGATACTGCGAACAGATGCGCACGGCGTATCGTGTTTCGTCCGCGATCCAGTGAAGAAGCGCTTTATCGCAGTATCCGGTCAGGGCGGAGGCTTGCAGGACGAAGACAGGTCATCCGGCATATCTATGAGCTGCTTGACAAAGAATCTGACATACGCCGGTTTGAGATGTACCGGTCAAAGCATTGAATTTACGGATGATTTCGCTTTGCCGAAAAAAGCATTCTCCCGTGTGAGCCGCTGTTTTTTTCCAGTGAACATTTCAGAGAGGAGATCGTCCTTGCCGCCCGCCGCATGCGGCAGCCGGCACGAAGATTTTCGGTGGGCAGCAGATGATTATGCCGTTATTCCTCCTCAAACCATACATCGGCGAAGGTATCTTTCAACGCTTCATAAAGCTCTGACAGCGTTTGAAACTCCTTTGCCATTTCATAACGGAAAGACCAATGCGCCGAACGCATGTCGAACCGTTCCAGCATGTAGGCGTACCGCCCCTCCCGCGGCGAGAACACTGCGATCCGATACACGCCGCCGTCGAAATATTTTACCGTTATGAGGCCGTCATATTTTTCAAGCTCATCCCTGCGGTGCAGGCGGGCGAGGGCGGCATGGAGGCGCCGCAAAGATTCCCGATACTGCGTCAGCCGTTTTCCTGCTGTGCCGGCAAACAGGAAAACGGCGCATACCGTGAGGATTTCCGCCGCTGCAAAAATGAGGAATATTACGTCCTCCCGACGAGAAAATTCATCCAGCTCCTTTCCATTTGTCAGCCATACGCATAAACCGATCAGCGCAAACATCCAAATGCACGCAGCGGCCGTCAGGATCAGAGACCGATGATATTTTTTTCGGCAGTGAAGATTTCTTTTCCTTTCCGCCTCCCAATCGACGCTTTTCGTTCTTTTTGGAATATGCCGGCGGATAAAGTTTCCCATTTCGGTCGCGTTCAAAAGTCCGCCTACCGAGATCGTTCTGCCGTCCGAAGACAGCGTGAGCGTATGTCCCGACACTTCTACGGATTCGATGTGCTCGAAGGGAAGGGCCTGTTCCTCGCTCCAAGCGTGCCGGATGACGAGCGTATCCCGCTCGACTGCAAGCTTTGCTTTCCGGTTGAAGCGCAGGAGAACGATCGAAAGGATTCCCAAAGAAAGTCCGCATATAGCAGCCATAAAACAGAAAATCGCAGAGGAAATATGGCGCTTGCCGATTTCTTCCGCTCCCCATAAGGAGAACCGGACTGCCAAAAGACTTCCTGCGAAAAGCAGAAAAAGAGCGATGGGAACAAGGCGCGTTCGCTTTATAAAAATTCCATGGGGTGTGTTTTCCATACAGGAAGCTCCTTTCTCGCGGGAACGACCGCCGGCGTATCTCAGTACATCGAGAAATAATATCGACTCACTTTATAAAATTATACATTTTTCTCTACTTATATTGTAAAGAAAAACTTGAATTTGTCAATATATAAAAACAAATGTTCAAAGCATGAAAAAAACAAAGCCGGTCCATTTGGACCGGCTTTATTTTCCTTATCTTACCCCCTTGAGGTCCCTGATATCATGCTGGACCTCCTTCATCTGCCCCTCAAGGACGTAGGTTTTCTCGACGAGGCTGTTGTGCTTTTCCACCTTCTTTTCCAGCTGTGCGATGCGGTACTGCGTGAGCTTGG